>CAZGRF010000087.1:1614-11243 GCA_964527825.1 uncultured Pirellulales bacterium | reverse complement strand
CGCCGAGTTCGAGCGGCCCGTGATCCTGTATTCGGTGGGCAAGGACTCCTCCGTACTGGTGCACCTTGCCAGAAAGGCATTTGCGCCCGGCAGGATCCCCTTCCCTTTGCTGCATGTGGACACTACCCTCAAGTTCCCGCAGATGTATGCCTTCCGGGACAAGTTCTGCCGGGACATAGGGGCGGACCTGCGCGTGTATCAGCCCACCGAGGCCTTGGCCACCGGCGCCAATCCCTGGGACCTGGGCACGGTGAAGTGTTGCAGCCTGCTCAAGACACAGGCCCTGCTCAATGCCGTCCGCGAGGGTGGATTCGACGCCGCACTGGGCGGCGCCCGGCGCGATGAGGAGAAATCCCGGGCCAAGGAACGAGTGTTCTCATTCCGCGACGCGCAGGGCCAGTGGGACCCGCGCCGCCAACGGCCCGAGGTCTGGGCGATCTACAACGGGCGCGTCAACCGGGGTGAGTCCATGCGGGTCTTCCCCATGTCCAACTGGACCGAGCTTGATGTCTGGCAGTACATCGCTCTGGAGGACATTCCCGTGGTGCCGATGTACTTTGCCGCCCAGCGTTCTATGGTCGTCCGGGACGGCCACCTGATCCCCCACGTTCCCGGCATGCGTCTGGGACCGGGAGAACAGCCTCAGACTATTCTCTGCCGTTTCCGGACCCTCGGGTGCTACCCCTGCACCGGTGCAGTGCGATCCACGGCCGCGACCGTGGACGAGATCGTCCGGGAGATGACCGTCAGCCGGACGAGCGAGCGGTCCAGCCGCCTGATCGACCACGATCAGGACGCCTCCATGGAACAGAAGAAGCGAGAGGGCTACTTCTAATGGGAGCAGAGCCCGAGGCCATCGCCCAGACCCCCGACCTCCTGCGTCTGGCCGCCGTGGGCAGCGTGGATGACGGCAAGTCCACGCTCATCGGCAGACTCCTGGTGGACTGCGAGGTGGTCTGTACGGACCACTTGGCAACGCTGGAGACAGACTCCAGACGGCTCAACCGCCAGGAGGCCGATCTGGCATTCCTGACCGACGGCCTCAAGGCCGAGCGAGAACAGGGGATCACCATAGATGTGGCCTATCGCACCTTCGCTACCGCCAAGCGCCGATTCCTCCTCGCCGACACCCCCGGCCACGAGCAATACACGCGAAACATGGTCACAGGCGCCTCCACCGCGGAACTGGCGGTCCTGTTGCTCGACGCCGATAGGGGCCTGACCACGCAGTCCAAGCGCCACGGCTTCATCGCCTCGCTGCTCGGCGTGCCGCACATCCTGCTGGCGGTCAACAAGATGGATTTGGTGGGGTACTCAGAGGCGGTCTTCGTCCAGATCAGCGAAGAGTACAAGTCCTTTGCCTCGCGCCTGAGGATCTCGAGCCTCGCGTGTATTCCTGTAAGCGCGCTCTGTGGCGACAATGTGGTGCAGAAGAGTGCCCGGATGCCGTGGTATTCAGGGCCTACCCTGCTGGACTACCTGGAGTCCCTCTATGTCGGCTCTTCGCGGAACATGGTGGACTTCCGCTTCCCGGTCCAACTGGTCCTTCGCCCGGGCTCGCACTTCAGAGGCTATGCGGGCACCGTGCTGTCCGGCCTGGTCCGAGTCGGCGATGAGGTTCTGGCGCTGCCTTCGCGGAATAGCGCGAAGGTGCAGTCCATACTGAGCACGAGCGGTCCGGTCGACTACGCCTTTCCACCCCAGGCCATCGCCCTCGTCCTGGACCGCCAGATCGATCTGTCGCGCGGCGACATGCTGGTGCACCCGAAGAACCAGCCTCACGTGGCCCAGGAGATCGAGGCCATGCTGATCTGGATGCATGAGAAGCCGTGCCTGCTGAACAAACCGTACCTGATCAAGCACACGACACATACGGTCAAGGGGACCTTCACCAATCTGCATTACCGCGTGAATCCCAACAATCTGCACCGGGAGCCGGCGCCTACGCTCGGCCTCAACGAGATCGGCCGCGTCGACGTGCATCTGTTTCGTCCTCTCTTGTGCGACGAGTACCAGCGGAATCGGGCCACAGGCGGACTTGCCGTGATTGACCCGCTGACCAACGAGACCGTGGGGGTGGGCCTGGTGATCGAGCGGGCGGCTCAGCAGCCCGGGACCGTGCAACCGGCCGACCGCCACGGCGAGCGGGCTGTCCGTCCGAAGGCTGTGACTATTTGGCTGACGGGTTTGAGCGGATCGGGCAAGAGCACGATAGCCTCTCTGCTGATGACTCAACTTACCGAACAGGGCCGCCCCAGCTATGTGCTGGACGGCGATGCCCTGCGCCAGGGCCTCAACCGTGACCTGGGTTTCTCGCGCGAGGACCGCTCCGAGAACATCCGGCGCACGGCTGAAGTGGCTAGGCTCATGAATGATGCAGGCGTGACTGTGATCGTGGCCTTGATCTCTCCATTCCGCGAGGACCGGGCCACGGCCAGGTCCACCATCGGGCCCGACCGCTTCGTCGAGGTCTTTGTGGATGCCCCACTGGATGTCTGCGAGTCCCGAGACCCGAAAGGCCTCTACGCCAAAGCGCGCAACGGCCAATTGCCCGATTTCACCGGCATATCGTCCCCCTACGAGCCGCCCAAGAAGCCGGATGTGCACCTCCAGACCGCGACGACGTCGCCTGCGGAATCCGCCGGCCGGGTGACTGACTATCTTGGACTGAAAGGCCGCTCGAGATCGTGATAGGTCTAACGCAATGCCCTGACCACAAGTAGGACGCCGAGGATCAGTATGGTCGCGACAATGCCTTTCCGAAGCACGCCGGCATTGACCCTGGTAACGGTAAGGACCGCTACGGGAATCGCCAGCAGGGACCCTATGACGAGCGGCAAGGCCAGGGCTGGTTCGAGCGTGCCCTTGGCTGCAAAGTACAGTGTGACCGAAATCAAGCCGGTCAGGCCGCGAGCCAACGGAGTGATGCTCACGGCCCCTTTTTCGCTGATCCCGGACAGGACTTGACCGCCGGTCAGAAGCGGGCCGTATCCGCCGCCGGAGATGCCCTTGTTGAAGGCAGCGACCGTTCCCAGGACGATGATACGTCTCATGGAAAAACCACGCGTGGACCGCCATCCGGTCGCCAGCAGCAGACCAACAGCTACGATCATCAATCCGATGTACAGATTCACCCACCTCTGTGGGAGCTTCACTGCCGCGGTCACTGCTATGACAGACCCGACAAGTGAACATGCCGAAAGCACAAGGAGCACACGCCTGTGCTGCTCGCCGCGCGCCAGGCGGATGTTGCCGGCACGGCGGTGCAGGATGCCCGCGAGAATGCCAATGCCAATCTCGGACAAGAGGATCGCAGGCACGACCATCTTGGAGGGAAAACCCAGCAGAACAAGCGTGGGCGTAAGCATTGTTCCGTGACCGCCCCCCACGCAGGTGTCGAGGTAACCGGTCAGGAACGCCACGCCAAGGATTGCGAACCACCCTGAGGAGCCGATATGCACGAGGTCGGGCGTGATTGCCCCGGAATTGACCACGACAATCCCCACGAAACCTGCCAGCAGCCCTCCGAGCAGTCCATAGGTAAGGATGTCTCTCTTCATCATGATGCCTGCCTGCTTACGAGTTCGAATCGTCGGCAGTAGTCGCTGAACTGCTCGGCGATCTGCCTGTCGGTAAGACCGAATGCTGCGGAATCGTATTCGTGGCCGCCACGGGCGCGCTTTGGGTTGTGACTGACATAGCGGGCCAGATTCGCCTCAAACGCATCAGACCAGCCCAGACCGAAATGTTCATAAATGCTCCTCACCGTGCCAATCGGATCTGCCGTGAGTCTGGAGTAATGAACGTCGAGAACAGTGTTCGGTCGGGCGTCGCGTGCAGCGAGGTTCCGCCGCGCCTCGTTGGCCAGGAACCTCAGATTCGCCGAAGCCATCGCCCTCATGTCTATCCGGTCGCTCACCGCACTGTGGGTCGTATACAGCAGGCTGTTGAAGCTCTTGCAGGCAGCCACCGGGTCGCGGTGGGTCTGCACGATCAATGCCTCCGGCATGGCGGCCAACAGTGCATCGAGCGAGCCCGTGTGTGCAGGCGCCTTGAGGGTCAGGCGCAGGCCGGGATCTGCCGCTTGAATCGCCTGCAGCATCTGCCGGTATTCCGCGTAGGGCTTGATCCGGTCGTGGTCGTTGTACCACTGAAGGTATCCGTACACCGGCGCGACCACCCAGAAACCGAAGCTCACGAATGTGGCGTCCAACAGGTACATGCATTCCTCGGGCGTGTCCGCGCGGATGTAATGCTTGCGATCCGCCTGTCCGGCAAGCCAGGGCCACAAGCCCATCTGGCCTTTTGCGGCGCAGCGACGGTACCAGCGACTGGCTTTCCAGCCGGATGCGATGCGCCTATTCGGAAGTGGTCGCATCAGTTCCCACATAGGAATCGCGCGATTGGCGGGATCGGCAGCGAGCATACGATGCAGGAACGTCGTCCCGGTGCGGGGCAGGCCGATCACGATGATCGGCGATCTGAGCGGCTCCCGGAAGACCTCGGCGTGCGTCCCGACCGCCTCGGCCAGCCACAGTCTCTTGGCAAGATTGAGCTCGATTGCAGCTCGCACGATGAGTCGGCCCAAGAAATGCAGATGGGCCTCCCTCTCGAGGGATTCGAGCAGCCGGTGCAACCCCTCGCGATAGTGAGGATCGCCGAAGTCACTCAGGCCCGTTGTTCTGACGGCCGAGCGATGGGCTGCCTCTTCGGACAATTCGCCAATCGGGAGGTTCCGCCGTCGCAGGGAGTCACCGACCCAGTTCGCGCAGCGAAAAGGCAGCGGCAGCTTCGGGCTGACCGCGGTTGGCTCCGGGCCGAATGAAATAGTATCCATGCGAGACCAATCCGACAAAGCGCGCCACGCACACTCAAGCGCAGTAGCATCTCGTCACGACTCAAACTGCGCGAGTCGTATCTTATTCCCGGCAACGCCGAGAGGCAACCGTCACGTCACGAAATGCGCGCCGCAGGGTACGAGTATTGTCCCAGCCGAGGTGCGTCTGATTACTGGACGCATGCCGTCGCCTGATGAAAGCGCTTGTCTGCCACGGGTGGGTCCATCAGCCTCTCGTCGCTGTGAAACAGAGTCTATAGCCTACGACGGTGACGTGCTTGGCGTACCGCGTTGACGGAGAATTCTGGAAAGCCACTGAATGTCTCAAGGAAAAGGCCAGGGTCCTCAAGAAGCAGCAGGAAAGGAACAGACGCATCCTGTTGAATGACCGCCAGAGAATCAGGCCTGCCGCCTCGACTTTGCTCAAGCAGCTCACGCACCATGCCTACCCCCTTACCGCTCCATCTTGGCATGAGTTTCAACGTCGACAGTCTGAAGGAGCTCGTGTTACGCCCAGATGATTCCGTGCACCATACGGGATGCCCGTCTCCGGCGAGCGCGGGCGGTGACCACGGCCACGATGGCATCGCGTTTTGGCGCGCACGTGGCACGGACCCGCGATTCTGAGAAATCGGGGTTGACAGAGTCTTTAGGAAGGTGTTAGCATTACAGGGCTTAAGAGAAATGGCGGCGTAGCTCAGCTGGTTAGAGCATGGGATTCATAAGCCCAGGGTCGGTGGTTCGAATCCACCCGCCGCTATTGGCGTTTTGCGTCCGGCTGCCGCGACGGCAAGGGCAGGTCCCTTGCCGTGACGATATGCAGGAATGGCAACGAGGCACGTAGTGCCCCCTTCGTCTAGTGGCCTAGGATATCAGGTTCTCATCCTGGAGACAGGGGTTCGACTCCCCTAGGGGGTACTTTTTCATTTTCTATTGATTGTTGATGGTTGATTCCCCTCTTCCCATGAACGACCGCGATGGTGAACCTGCGCTGCGCAGTTCCGACGAGCAGTTCATGCGCAAAGCGATGGACGCCGCGTTGATCGCCCAAGAGAACGGCGACGTGCCCATCGGCGCAGTCGTCGTCTGCCGGAACCAGATCATCGGCCGGGCCTGGAACCAGCGCGAGCAGCTCCACGACCCCACCGCCCACGCGGAGATCATCGCGCTCACCCAGGCGGCCAGCTTCATCGGAAGCTGGAGGCTGCACGGCTGCACGATCTACGTCACGCTTGAGCCGTGTCCAATGTGCGCCGGCGCGCTGGTGCTCGGCCGGCTCGACCGCCTCGTCTACGGCTGCCCCGACCCCAAGACCGGCGCTTGCGGCTCCCTCTACGACATCGTCCGCGACGAGCGTCTCAACCATCGTCTCGAAGTCACCGCCGGCGTCCTCGCCGACGACTGCGCCCGCCTGCTCCAAGACTTCTTCAAACAACGCCGCCCCAACGCGGCCGCCGAATCCGACTGAGCCGGGGCGAACCCCTGAAACATGCGGGGATGGGTGGATTCTGCGCATACGGAACTTGTTGTGTGCGGCGTGGTTGTCGACTTGTCTGCCGGAAGGCGCGTGAGAGCTCCATCGAATTCAGCGTTTCATCGGTCCCTTTGAATGCGTTCGACGAGCTGGTCGGGGGCAGGCTTCAGCGTGCGGCGGTGCTCCTCCACCTCCTTCATGATCGCGGCGATAACATCGGGGTGGTCCTTGGCGATGTCGTACTTCTCGGAGGGGTCGTGGCCGAGGTGGTAGAGCTGCGGCGGGTCGTGCTTGACCGGCCGGTCCGGACCGTAGCCGGTTTGTGTGGTGAAGTGGATCTTGTATGGGCCCTTGCGCACGGCGTAGAGCTGGGCGCCGCGGTAGTAGAACATCGTATCGCGCGGGCTGGGGCCCGTGCCGAACAGGGCCGGACGCAGATCAAGACCATCCACGACGCGGTCGGTCGGGACCTCGGCGCCGGCCAGCTTGAGCATCGTCGTGTACAGGTCCATCGTCGCGCCCATGTCGTGGATCACCGCCGGTTTGATCCTGCCGGGCCACCACATAATGCACGGCTCGCGCATGCCGCCCTCGTACGTGCTGCCCTTGCCCTCGCGGAGCAGGCCGGCCGAGCCGGCGTGCTGATCGTACGGCAGCCAGGGACCGTTGTCAGACGTGAAAACGACGTAGGTGTTCTCGGCGAGGCCTTCGGCCTTCAGCGTCTCCAGGATGCGACCGACGCCGGCGTCGATCTCCTCGACGACGTCGCCGTACAAACCACGAGCGCTCGTGTTGCGGAACTCGTCCGAGGTGAACAGCGGCACGTGCGGCAGGTTGTGCGCAAGGTACAGGAAGAACGGCTTGTCCTTGCTCTTGCGGATGAATCGCACGGCCTCCTCGGTGTAGCGTTTCGTGATGGTGTTCTGGTCGGCGGGCCGCTCGATGATCTTCTCGTCGCGCATCAGCGGAACGTTCCAGTATTCGACCTTCGGATCGAAGAACGCCTGCTGGCCCGGACCGCCAACGCGATCCATGTCGTTGCTGTAGGGAATGCCGAAGTAGGAGTCGAAGCCGTTGTTCGTAGGCAGATACTGCGGCAGATGGCCCAGGTGCCACTTGCCGATTGCTGCAGTAGCGTAGCCCTGTGGCTTGAGCGCCTCGGCCAAGGTGATTTCGCTGGCCGGCAGACCTCTGGCCGAATCGGGAAAGAGCACGCGTCGCCGGCTGCTGCACATACCGCTACGGATCGGCAGCCGGCCGGTCAACAGGGCCGCCCGACTCGGCGTGCAGACTGAGGCCCCGACGTAGAAGTTCGTCCATCGTTGTCCCTCGGTCGCCATGCGGTCGAGGTTGGGCGTGCGGATCGTCGGGTGCCCGTAGCAGGCCAGATCGCCGTAGCCCAGATCATCGGCGAAGATGATCACGAAATTCGGTTTCCGATTGGCCTTCTCGCCCGCCAGCGCCGCCAGCGGCCGCGTCCAGCCCGACAGCGCCAGCCCTGCCGCTCCCATGCCCGCGAACCTGAGCAATTCCCGTCGTGTCACTTCGCCCTTCATGTCTGTCCTTCCGAATCACATGCCATGTTCACTCTACTGCGGCCTCCGCAACGGCCATGGCTGCACGCCGCAGCGCTTCGCCCACGAATCGTAAAGCAGTTCGAGTTGCTGCACCTTGTCCGGGTGCTCCGATGCCAGATCGTGCATCTCGGTCCGGTCGTGCTCCATGTCGTGGAGCTCCCAGCCGCCGGGATACTTGGAGACGAGCTTCCACTTGCCCTGGCGTACGGCTCGGTTGCCTTCGTGCTCCCAGTAGATCGTACGCTCCTTCAGCGGTTTGCCGTCGAAGGTGGACGCCAGACTCACACCCTCCATCGGTTGGATGCTGTTGCCTTTGTATTCGGTTGGGTATTGCGCCCCGCCGACATCCACGCAGGTAGCCATGATATCGATCAAATGTCCCGGGCTCCCACAGAGCTTGCCCGGGGTCTTGATGTGTCCCGGCCAGTGACAGATCAACGGCGTCGAGACGCCGCCTTCGTGGACCCAGTGCTTGTACTCGCGGAACGGCGTATTCGAGACGTTGGCCCAGTTGCGCCCATAGGCGATATACGTGCCATCCGGACCCGGCAGAATGCTTGATCCGACGCGTACCGGCCGACCGTCGCGCGTCTGCATCGGAGGCCACATGCTCTTCTGCAACTCGTCGGGTTCCATGGGCTTGTATTCGGGATAGGTTTGTCGCGGCCGACCTCGGCCCATGGTCTCGGCGCAGCCGCCATTGTCCTGGAGGAAGAAGATCAACGTATCGTCGAACGCGCCCTGCCGCTTCAGCTCCGCCACGATGCGCCCGATGCCCTGGTCCATGCAGTCGATCATGGCCGCGTAGACCTCCATACAGCGCGCCTCCCATTCCTTGTTCGGCACTCTCTCCCAGTCGCCTGCCTGCTCGCTCATGTCCCAGTCGTTGTCGATCAGGCCCATCTCCTTGAGCCGCGCGAAGCGTTGAGCCCGAGAGTAGGCATACCCTCGATCGAACTTGCCTTTGTACTTGGCGATGTCCTGCTCGAGCGCGTGCATGGGCCAGTGAGCGGCGGTGAAGGCGACGTACATGAAGAACGGCTTGTCAGACGATTCCTGCCCGTGCTCGCGGAGGAACTTGACCGCGTTGTCACTGATCGCGTTCGTGTAGTAGAACTGCTCCGGCTTGTATTCCGAGTCGTTGAAGGGCGTGACGTACGTATTGTTGCGGCACAACGTCGTGGGATCGTAATAGCTGCCGGTGCCGGTGATCGTACCGTAGAACTTCTCATAGCCGCGCTGCAGCGGCCAGTTGTGCTTCGGACCATCCGGCTCGGTGTAGCGCGTCACGTGCCACTTGCCGCACATGTAGGTACGGTAGCCGGCCGGGCGCAGCGCCTCCGGGATGGTGACACAGTTGCTGCTCAGGTCGCCGCGGTAAGCAGGGAACCCGCGATCCTCCGTCATGTGCCCGATGCCGGCCTGGTGCGGATAGAGACCGCTCATCAGCGACGCCCGCGTGGGGCAGCAGCGGGCCGTGTTGTAGAACTGCGTGAAGCGAATCCCGCCGGCGGCCAGGCGGTCCAGGTTGGGCGTGCGAACTTCGCCGCCGTAGCAGCCGATGTCCGAGAAGCCCATATCGTCCGACATGATCAGCAGGATGTTCGGCCGCTTCGACGATTGCGCAAAGGTCCGGCCGCCTGGCACACCCAACGCCACCGCCCCCATACCCAACGCCTTCAGAAAACCACGACGCGTGAGATTCGATCCGAGCATGTCCGTGTTCCTCCCTTGGATAGGC
>CAZGRF010000087.1:0-1514 GCA_964527825.1 uncultured Pirellulales bacterium | reverse complement strand
CCAACTGCTGAAGGCACCGAATCCCCGGCCGGGACTCCCCGGCAGCACGTCCACACAGACAGGACCGTTGGCCTCGTAGCGGCCCATCAGTTCCTCGATCGCATCGATGTCATCTTCCGGCACATGCACGCCGATCACGACGATGTCGGCGTCGTCCTTGGGAGCACTGAGCGAACGAATATAGTTGTGGCAGGGTCCGCAGCCAATGCCCCAGAATTGCAGGAGCACGGCCTTGCCCCGCAGGTCTTGCCAGGTCAGCGGATCCGAATTGAGCCACCGGGCCAAAACTGGGAACGGAGCCGCTTCCTGGCCGATCCGCGCATCGAGGGCCCGCTGCCGGGCGACGTCACGCCCGGCCCGCTCCAGCGCTTCCTGGCGGATCTGCCCCCATTCCTCGTCGGTCATGTCCTTCTTGTACCGGTAGGTCACGATTCCCCCGAAGCGCAGGTCGGCAACTTTGACACCCTCTTTGAAATCCATCCGGAACAACTCGTCGGCCAGCAGCCGGTTGACCTCGACGGACGTGACCCGGATATCGCGTCTGGCCGCAACGAAATAGTCCAGGCCGTCTTCGCGTGTGGCGTTTTCGGTCTTGTCCGCCACCATGGCCGGGCGCTCGAAGATGTAGTAGCCCTGGATCGTGGGCAACCACCACCCCGGTTGCACTTGTTGATATTGATCTGTCCAAAACTCCCAGGTGAGCCGTCCCTGCTCGTAGACCAAGTTGCCCCGCAGCAGGCCGTCCTCGACACCCACATACCAGCGGCGGACGCGACGAAACTCCTTGGGAAGGCATTCAAGCACGTAGCAGGGCGCGCCGCGATAGTCCTGTCTACCCGTCAGCACGAACTCTTCCGGTCGGCCGTACCAATCATCACGGTTGATCTCATCTTTCACATCGCCGTCCCACCAGTATTCATGGTGCCGCGATCTGGGCCAAGCCAAGGCAGCCAGCAGATCTCTCCCGCGATTGCCAAGTTCAGGGTCAACGAAGTACTCCTCCTGGTCGTGTGTGTAGAACTTCCGATACGACGTGTAGCACTGGCCGTTCCATATTTGCACCTGCTCGCGCCTGTCCGGGTAGTTCTCGGATACGCGGAACCTCCGGCGATCCAGGCAGAATTCCTCTGTGCCTTCCTCGCGAGGTGTGAGTCCCCAGAATCCCTCCCGGCTCAAATCCGCATCGGGATGCTCGATCTTGACCTGCTTCTTGCGGTGCTCGATCCCGGCGGCGGTGCGCGTCACTGTGACCTCTGCGCTGAACTGGAGACTATCGAATTCGTGCATCCATTGCTCGCTGCGGCGGACGCTCCGGACCAGCGCCGCGGCGGTGACACCATACTGCTCTTCCAGGACCCTGCCCGGCATGGGTTTGGCCTTGACCATCACGCGTCGGAACCGGGCTTCCTGCGTCCCCCTGAACGTTGCGATCTGGGTTGTCCCGGTCAGGATGTAGCGGTCCCTGGCGCGGTCGTACCGGACGGAGACGTCCCTGCCGTCGTCGTCCTTGCCGA
>CAZGRF010000086.1:0-11333 GCA_964527825.1 uncultured Pirellulales bacterium | reverse complement strand
ACCGCTTCCGATGCTCCCCGCTGGTATGTCATGGAAGACGGTCGGGTCGCGGTCCATCTGGCCCGAGAGCTCAACCCGGACGTGGTCATCATGGATGTCACCATGCCGAACCTGAACGGGGTGGGGGCTACCCTCCAGATCGTGCGCGAGCAGCCTGCGGCCAAAGTCATCGCCCTTTCAGGAGCGCTGGATCGGCGTTCCGTGCAGGAAATGCTTGCCGCCGGCGCGTCCGGGTACGTGTTGAAGACCGCTTCTTTGGAAGAACTGCTCGCGGCCATACACGACGTGGCCTCGGACCATACGTATCTCAGTCCCCAGGTTTGCACGGTCGTGGTCGACGGATACGTGAACCGTTCCGCGGAGAATCGGTGCTTTGCCGGTTCCGACTTGACCGCCCGGGAACGCGAAGTGCTTCAGTTGATCGCAGAAGGCAAGTCCACGAAAATGATCGCCAAAGAGCTGTGCCTGAGCGGGAAGACGATCGAATGGCATCGAAGCCGGATCATGAGGAAACTGGCGATCGAGAGCATAGCGGGTCTGGTGCGATATGCGATGGCCGAAGGCTTGACCACGGCCGGTCTGATGCCTGCTGGCGTCCCCTGACGGGGAGGTTGAGTTCCATGTCTGTTGCCTCTGCATGGCAGGAATTCCCGATGAGGATCTTCGACGTCATGACCTCCATCGCCATTCTCCTGGCGGTCTGGCCGATCATGTTGATTGCCGCACTGCTCATCAAGCTGACCTCTCGGGGACCGGCCATCTACCGGCAGAAGAGAGTGGGCAGACACTCCAAGGTCTTCATCCTGTTCAAGTTCCGAACCATGAGGGACGGGGCGGAGCGGGACACAGGCCCTGTCTGGGCGTCCGCACGGGATAGCCGCGTTACGCCCGTTGGCTGCATCCTGAGGAAGGCGAGGATCGACGAGCTTCCGCAACTGTTCAATGTGTTGTGGGGCGACATGAGCCTGGTCGGCCCGCGGCCTGAACGGCCTCATTTCGTGAGCCGTTACAGGACCCTGCAAGGCGCCAGACTGATCGCAAGGCCGGGGGTCACGGGCTAGGCGCAGATACGCGGCAACTATGACCTAAGACCCGACCAGAAGGCGCGGTATGATATCCTCTACATCCGGAAGCGATCTCTGCTCCTGAACGTTTACATCCTGCTCCAGACGATTCCGGTCGTGTTCACGGGACGAGGTTGGTGAAGACCGCTGGATAGCACCGCATTTCGCAGGTCCTACAAGCATGCGCGAGAGGACTGCTTCGTTGCTCTGTTTCAATCAATGGTACCAGTCGGCATTCCCCGGGGCCTCGTCCATGCGTGACAGTGCTGATGGGTGAAGACTTGCCCCGATTCAGGCACCGCCCCGGTGGGCGCCCAGGCCGTTCGCCGGGCGTCAGCCGGGGGGGTGCTGGGCCCACATCCGGGAAAACACTGGTGGTCCCGGCTGTCTAATCGACCGATAGGTGGGTTGAATGGAGCCGTGCGGGCTTGCGAAAATCGAAACACAGCTCCATACGCAAGGCTTAGCCGCGACAGTGCACGTGCACGACGTTGGTTCCTTATTACTAACCTGTTTTGAGAAAGGAAGTACGATGGCTGTAGAAAAGACGATTGGGTCAAACAGTCTGGTGGAAGTGGTCGACAGGATCCTGGACAAGGGCATCGTGGTGGATGCCTGGGTGCGAGTCTCGCTCGTGGGAATCGAGCTGCTGGCGGTGGAGGCCCGCGTCGTGGCCGCGTCGGTTGAGACCTACCTGAAGTACGCTGAGGCCATTGGCCTGACCGCGACCGCTGCGTAAGGCGTGGGTCTGTAGACCCTCGCCGCGATGAAGGGGCGTTCTTGTCGTGCCATCCTTCCACACGATCCGTGCCGGAAGCATGTCTCGCCAAGACGGTCTCTTCACCGCCAAGAAACCGACACGAGGTAATGCACCGATGATAAGACCCCTCGACAGCGAGAACCTGGTGGACAACGTCTTCGCTTCATACGAAGCCAGGATTCAGAGTGTGGAGTGCTTCCTGGAGACGGCGCGCAGCGTGCTTGAGAGTTTCGACGAGTCGCTGCTTCACGTGCGAGGCGAGTACGAGCAGATCAGCGAGCAGTTACGTGACAACCTGGCCAAGAACGGCTCCCTGCGTAAGAAAGACTTCGACAACATGATGGGGGTGGTGATGGCGGACCAGAATCGCCGCGGCCAGGAGGTCAGGGACCTGTCGAGAAGATATCTGGATGAGCAGACCCAGCTCACCCACGAATTGCACGGCCGGCTGCGCGGTTTCACGAGCGCCTTGGCGGAGGGCGAATCCGCAAAGGTCACGGAGCATCACCAAGCGATCACGGACCTCTTCATGAGGCAACAACGGCGTAGCGAGGATGTTGTGACTCAATTGAAGGAATCACAGAAGGAACAACAGGAGACGGCCGGAATGTTGAGAGGGCTGTTGACGAAGGGCCGGGAGCTTCGGACCAAGGATTTGAAGTCGATACTCGCCGAGTTCAAGCGGCAACGCGATCAACGCCTGATCGAGCAGGACCAGAGACGGGAAGAGGTCCAAGATATGCTGCGCGAATCGCGGGCCCGCCGCGTGGAAGCCGAACAGGACAGGAGAAGGAGAACGGAAGACAGAGGACGGAAGGCGGAGGACGAGGCCACCTGGCAGGAAAGAGTGGATGAGCGGGTAGAAGAAACGGAAGCGTGCCTGCGGCGATGTTCGCAGGAGAACGAGTTAACCAGTTGTGGGTCTTGCTTACCGTAGGGGCGAATGACCGTTCGTCCTTATATGCCCTTACGGGCACACTACAAGCGGGCCACAGGCCCAGAAGGTTCTGAAAGGGTGAACGAATGGCAATGGCAGTGGTGGAAGACATGAAGAGATTCACGGAGGACATGATCGCCGCGAACCAGGCGCGTCTGCGGGCCGTGGGTGGGCTGGTGACGGAGACCCAGCAAACCCTGAAGGAGTTCCGCTCCGACAGAAGCAAGATGGCGGCGAACCAAGCCAAGGACCTGGCGGGTTTTACGGATGAGCTGTCCAAGAGTGTCAAGGAGATACGACGCCGAGCGCAAGGTACGATCAAGGAATTCGACAGGGCCGGCAGACGGGTGGGCAAGGAACAGTCCAAGCGTCTGGCGGACTATGTCCAGGGTCTCGCCGAGGATGTAAGGTCGATGCTGAATCAATTCGACTCGCAGCGCGACCACATGTCTAAAGAGATAACGGAGCGGCTGGAACGGGAGATCGCTGACATCAAAGGAGCCGTCGATCAGATCGTCAAAGACACGGCTGGTTTCATCAACGAACAGCACGCAGGCATGGCTAAGGCAAGGCAAGCGTGGCGGAACATGACGATGGCCTGCAACCGAGCTAGGCGGGCGGGTTTCGCGGCGCCGGCGGCTGAGGCCAAGCCCAAGGCACGACCGGCCAAGCGGGCCGCGCGCAAGACGCCGAAGAAGAAGGCTGCCAAGCGCTAAACCGTCGGCAGAGGCGAATAACCATTCGCCTCTATATGCCCTTACGGGCACACTACAAGCGGCACGATCCCGCAAAGAAGAGGTAACACACGATGGTCGATGAGATGATGACGGTCTTGAGCCCGAGTCCTCAGCCGAACTTTGTCGAGACGGACTACGTCAAGGATTTGACGGGCAGGGCCTTGAACTACATCAAGGCGGGCTTCCCCGTGCACCTACGCGGGCCTTCTGGCACGGGAAAAACGACGCTGGCGATGCACCTGGCGAGCCGGATCGGTCGGCCCGTGGTGATGATTCACGGAGACGAAGAGTTCACCACGTCCGACCTGATCGGTGGCGAGCATGGCTACCGTTCCAGGCGGGTGGTCGACCGTTTCGTCTCGCGCGTCCTCAAGACGGAAGAGGACTTGACCAAGCGGTGGGTGGACAACCGTCTGACCGTGGCCTGCAAGTATGGTTTCACGCTGCTCTACGACGAGTTCACTCGTTCCCGGCCCGAAGCGAACAACACCCTGCTGCCGATCTTGCAGGAAAGAATCCTCGATCTGCCTGCCGCCCGCGACGTCAATGAGCCGTATCTGAAGGTGCACCCGGACTTTACGGCCATCTTCACCTCCAATCCCGAGGAATACGCGGGCGTGCACAGGAGCCAGGACGCCCTGAGGGACAGAATGATCACGATGGATTTGGACTACTTCGATTATGAGACGGAGTTGGCCGTGACGCAGGCCCGGTCGGGGCTGGATCGCGCCTGCGTCGAGACGATCGTCCGCATCGTCAGGGGCCTGCGTGAGTCAGGCAAGTGCGAGTTTGCTCCCACAGTTCGGGGCTGCATCATGATTGCCAAGACCCTCAAGGTGCAGGGGCTCGCGGCCAAGCGCGTCCCTGAGGTCTTCGCGCAGATGTGTCGTGACATCCTGGCGTCCGAAACGAGCCGCGTAGGCTCAAAGACGAACCAGAATCGGGTCAGAGAGATTGTCGATGAGTTGGTCGCAAAGGAACTGGGCCAACCTGAATGCGGATTGCACATTGTCTCGGCGCGCCGGGACGGATTCCCCCCGAGACACGAATCCGCAATCCCAAGTCCGAAATCCGAAATCGCCAGGGCGACTGCTTCTTGAGGAGAATGACGCCATGAAGGTGTTTGGGCAAAGACGTGGAGTGACGGCCTTGAAGACCATCCACACGGCGGGGGTCCGGGCCATCCCGAAAACGCAAAGATCGCACTACCTGGAGCTCTACACGCTCGGCAGCGAAAAGGGCAGACTCACGAAGGAGATGCGTGCCTTGGATGCCCGAAGGCAGACGATCAACGGGCACTTGAAGAGCATCAATGAGCGGATCGCGATGCTCCGGCGAGACATGAAGCGAGAGCCGCAGGCCGAGGCCGGCGTGCAGACTCCCGGCCAGCCAATCAGAACGGTCGATATCAACTACTGATGTTTATCAAGGGGCGAAACATGGCCAAGGCGACTCGAAAGAAGAACGATTCAGGCGTCCACGTGGATTTCGGCTTGGGAGGTTTGTTCAAGGGCATAGAGAACCTGATTGACCTCGCGGCCAAACTGAAGGAGTCGGGCGGGCAAATCGACAGGGAAGGAGAAGTTGACCTGAGCCACCTCAAGGAGGGGATGAAAGGGGTCTTTGGGTTTTCCGTGAAGACAGCGGTCGGCGGCGAGCCCGTGGTCGAGTCGTTCGGCAACGTCAGGCGGACGCCAGCCGGGCCTACCGTTGAAGAGGTCAGAGAGCCGATGACGGACATCTTCGACGAAGAGCATGAGATCAAGGTCTATGCTGAGATGCCCGGCGTCAACCAGGAGGATATCAAGCTCGACCTGAGCGACGACATCCTTGAAATCCGAGCCGAGAGCGGCCAGCGCAAGTACCACAAGGAGGTCCTCCTTCCCGCCAAGGTGAAGGCCGAGACCATGACCCATCGTTACAGCAACGGCATTCTGGAAATCGAGGTCAAGAAGTAGCCGGCGCAGACCTCCGTTTGCAGTGACGCCGTTAGGCGTTTTTTGTGTCGAGGGCGCGAGCCCCTCGAATCGCGGGCTGGAAGCCCGCGACACGCTGAGATGACATCAAAGGCACTGTCATGAGAGACTTCAAGGTGAAAGAAGCCTTGCCCAAGGACGTGGGCAGGGCGGTGGTGCGCATCGACCCGGAAGACATGAAGGCCCTGGAGCTTGAGGCCGGCCAAGTGGTGGAGGTCGAGGGGAAGCGCAAGACCGTCGCCAAGGTGATGCCGTGTTACGCCGGCGAGCGCGGCAAGAGCTTGATCCAGATGGACGGCATCACCAGGGACAACGCCAAGACTGGGATCGACGAGAAGGCGACGGTCAAGGCGGCGCAGAGTAAACCGGCGCGCAAGATCACGCTGTCGCCGCTGACCGTGGGCGGTCGGCTCGACAACGACAGGGACGCCAAGTACGTCGGTTCGCTCATCGAGGGAGTGCCTGTCACCGCTGGGGATATGGTGCGGGCCTGCCTGTTCGGCCGCAAGACCTGCGACTTCCTGGTTGAAGATGCGAGTCCCGATGGCGTGGTTCTCATCACGTCGTCCACGTCGATCCATATCAAAACCAAGGGAGCGAAGGTCGAGAAGGCCCGAGTCTCTTACGAGGACATAGGCGGGTTGGGACCGCAGATCCAGAGAATCAGGGAGATGATCGAGCTGCCGCTGAAGTATCCGGAAGTCTTCAGCCGACTTGGCATCGAGGCGCCCAAAGGGGTCTTCATGTACGGCCCGCCCGGCACGGGCAAGACGCTGATTGCCCGCGCCGTGGCCCATGAGACCGACGCCTACTTCACGAGTATCAGCGGGCCGGAGATCATGGGCAAGTTCTACGGCGAATCCGAGGCGCGTCTGCGCAGCGTGTTCGAGAACGCCCAAAGTCACGCCCCGGCGATCATCTTCATCGACGAAATAGACGCGATCGCGCCTAAGCGGGAGGACATGGGCGGCGAGAAACAGGTGGAACGCCGTGTGGTGGCCCAACTGCTGGCGCTCCTGGACGGCCTGGAAGCCCGCGGGCACGTTATTGTGATCGGTGCCACCAACATCCCCAACACGATCGACCCGGCCCTGCGCCGACCGGGGCGGTTCGACCGGGAAATCTCCATCCCCATCCCCGACCGGAATGGCCGGCTGCACATCCTCGAGATACACACGCGGGGCATGCCTCTGGCCAAGGATGTCAGTATCGAGAGGCTGGCCGATATCACGCACGGCTTCGTTGGCGCCGACCTCGAAGCCCTCGCCAGGGAAGCGGCCATGTCGGCGCTGCGCCAGATCATGCCGAAGATCGACTTCGAGATGTCGGACATCCCCTATGAGACGCTACTGAAGCTGGAAATCACGATGGACAATTTCCTGGAGGCCATGAAGGAGATCGAGCCGTCAGCCATCCGTGAAGTATTCGTCGATGTGCCGCACGTGCAGTGGTCGGACGTCGGTGGTCTCGACGATATCAAGCAGGAGCTCAAGGAAGCGATCGAGTGGCCGCTGAAATACCCGGAGGCGTTCGAGCGCGCCGGGACGGTTCCTCCCAAGGGTATCCTGCTTTACGGCCGGCCCGGCACGGGCAAGACCCTGCTGGCCAAAGCCGTCGCCAACGAAAGCGGGGTGAATTTCATATCGGTAAAGGGTCCGCAGCTTCTGAACCGCTACGTGGGGGAATCAGAGCGCGGCGTTCGAGAGACGTTCCGCAAGGCCAAGCAGGCGGCTCCGACCATCCTGTTCTTCGACGAAATAGAGAGTCTCATTCCCAGGCGGGGATCGGCCAGCGACGGACAGGTGGCCGAGCGAGTGATCAGCCAGTTCCTGGCGGAGATGGACGGGATTGAGGAGCTCAAAGGCGTGGTCGTCCTAGCGGCCACCAACCGGCTCGATCTGGTGGACCCGGCTGTGCTCCGGAGTGGCCGATTCGATCTGCTGTTCGAGGTGTCAGTGCCCGATGAAAAGACGCGTGAGCAGATCTTCGCGATCCACACGAAGAACAAGCCGCTGGCGGACGACGTGGACATCACACAATTGGCCAGACGAATGGATCAGGCGACTGGCTCGGACATCGAAGGGGTCTGTCGCCGGGCCTCCATGCTCGCGATCAGGGAGCACATACACAACAAGTCGGTGATTGAAATATCGAATCGCCACTTCGAGCAGGCTATGGCGGCGCTTCAATCACAGGCTGTCAATTGAGCGAAACAAGGCTATTCGAACGACAAATAGGGCTTGGTATGGACGCGATGGGCAAGTACATCTACGCGGTTGTGGAGAGCAGCGACAAGAGTTGTGTCATGGGGCCGGTCGATACCAGCCGACCATATATGGTCAGCTGGCGAGACATATCGGCACTCGTGAGCGATATGCCGATCGTCGATCCGGCTGTGATGCCGAAAGACGCCTTAGCCAGGTTGCTGGTCAGGCACCAACAGACCATCGAAAGCCTGATGGGCGAGCGCACGATTCTGCCGCTGAGGCTGGCGACCTTTGCCGACAATGACGACGAGGTGCGGTGCCTCCTGGTTCGGGGCTATTACACGATCAAAGAGACTCTGCAAAAAGTCCAGGGAATGGTGGAAGTCGATTTGACCGCCATGATCGGCGACTTCGGTTCCTTTCTCCGGCGTGTCTCGGAGACGCCGGAAATCAAGCAGTTGAAGGAGTCTCTCCTGCACAAGCCGGAGGGAGTGACTCCGAAAGATCAGATGAGAGTGGGGCTGCTGGTCAAGCAGCACGCCGACAAGCAGAAGCTGCGCGTAGCAGACCAGATACACGCCGCCCTCAATCACCTCACGACCGACTCCAGGGCCCACGACCTTATGGACGATCGAATGGTGCTCAATTCGGCGTTTCTCATCCGCAAAGACCAGCAAGAGGATTTCGACGATCAGGTTGAGCAACTGAACGAGCGATTTGACGACGGCCTGGGCTTCCGACGGGTCGGCCCGCTGCCGCCGTACAGTTTCTACACCCTTGAAGTCCGAGCGACGCAGTTCGAGGAAATGGACTGGGCCCGACGGCAACTGGGTATTCCCGACGATTTCATCACGGTCGATGCCATCAAGAAGGCCCATCGCAGGGTGGCCTTGACCTGTCATCCAGATAAGAATCACGACGTGCCGGGCATCGAGAAGAAATTCGCCGACATGAGCCGGGCTTACCAGATGCTTCTCGATTACTGTCGGACTTCCCGCCAGGTCGAAGAAGGGAAGGGCTTCTATCTCAACGAACGAGCTTTCGAGAAGAACGCCATATTAGTGACGACGCCAAGGTGATATGCAGCGAGAAGGCAAGTACGTCTATTGTGTGGTCGAGTCCCGGCAGGAACATAACTTCGGTCCCGTCGGTGTTGGGGCGCGCGGCGACGAGGTCCTGACCATTGGGTATGACGATCTGAGCATGGTGGCGAGCAATCACCCGATGGAGGGTTGTCCGGCCAGTCGGGAGAACCTGATCGCGCACCAGAAGGTCATCGAACAGACGATGCACGAATTTGCCAGCGTACTGCCGATCCGGTTCGGGACGGTTGCCGCCGGCGCCGATGAGATCCGGAACCTCTTGGACAGACGGCGCCGCGAGTTCAAGACGCGACTGGTCGAAATGGATCACAAGATAGAGCTGGGTGTCAAGGGCCTGTGGCGGGACATGAACGCTGTCTACGACGAGCTGTTGTGTGAACACCCGGTCCTCAAGCAGCGCAAGGAAGCGCTCGAGAAGAAGGGCAAGAGCGATCGCCGGGGCAGGATCGAGCTCGGGCGCCTGGTTGCCCAGGCGCTCGACGCTCAGAAGCAGCGCGCCGCGGAAGAGATTGTCGAATCCCTGCGCCGCAGCGCCTACGATCACAGGCTGAACAAGACCATCGGTGACGAGATGTTCCTCAACGCCGCGTTCCTCGTGGGGCGAGGCCGGGAGAAGGAGTTCGACAACATCATGGATGATCTGAGTGAAAAGTACGCCGGGTCGATGCAGTTTCTCTATTCCGGGCCGCTGCCGGCGTTCAACTTCGTCAACATTGTCATCCATCCGGAAGAATGGGAGAAATGACCGTGACCACTCCCGTCCAGGAAGGCAAGTACATCTATTGCATCGTCGAATCGCCTGAGGCGTGTTCGTTTGGCCCTCTGGGCATAGGGGGACGCGGCGACCCTCTGCACACGGTTGTCGTGCGTGACATCGCCGCGGTGGTCAGTGACGCGCCGCTGACCCGATACCGGGTTTCGCGCGACAACAGCCTCGCCCACCAGAAGGCTATAGAGGCGGTCATGTCCCGCCAGCCGGTGCTGCCGGTGCGCTTCGCCACCATCGCCGAAGACGAGCAAAAGGTCAAGCGCATCCTGGAGGTGGAATACGACAGCTTCAAGCAGCTTCTGGCCAAGGTCAGCGACAAGACCGAACTCGGACTGAAAGCGATTTTCAGGGAGGACGTCATCTACGAGGACATTCTGACCAAGTACGAGACCATCCGGTCGCTCAAGGAGAAGATCGCCTCTGTGCCGGCCGAGCAAACGCACTATGAGCGCATGCGCATCGGCCAGATGGTGGAAGAGGCTCTGCAGGCCGAGAAGCAACACGTGGCCACCGACGTCCTGGACACGCTTTCACCCCTGGCGTTCGAGGTCAAGACCAACGACACGTACGGCGAGCTTATGATCGTCAACGCCGCGTTCTTTGTGGCGGAACATCAGGAGGCCGACTTTGACCAGGCCGTGGGGCGGCTGGGGGACAAGTACGCCGAGAAGGCCAAGTTCAAGTACGTCGGCGCGATGCCGCCTTTCAACTTTGTGAACCTGGCGATACAGATGGAGAGGTATTAGTGTTCCTGCTCGACACCATTCTGCTGTCGCCTCTGAAGGGTGTGGTCTGGCTGGGCCGCAAGCTCAATGAGGTGGCTGACCAGGAACTGAACGACGTTGGGCGAATAAAGGAAGATCTTATTGCACTGCAGACGCGGCTTGAATTGGACGAGATCGCCGAGCAAGAGTACACAGAGAAAGAACGCGATCTTTTGGATAGGCTGGATCGCCTCAGCGAACGTCAGGAAGAAGGGAAGGTTGAACGATGAGCAATATAGAAATCGCAGGCCGCAATGCCGGCGAATTCCTCCAACGGATTCTGGGCGTCGATAATGTGCACGTCATCGGCGCCGCCAAGGTCGATGACGTCTGGGAAGTCGAGGTCGAGATCTTCGAAGAGAGCTCGTTCATGAAGAGCCTGGGCCTGCCGACACGGGTACAAGACCGGAACCTCTACCGGGTCACGCTCAATGGCGACCTAGAAGTAGAGTCATACGAACGTCAGAACGCAGCCGCACACGCGTAGGACTGTCGGGAGGACGGATGTGGACATGTACGGCGAGCACCTTGTGTACCTGTATTGCGTGACGGCGGAGCCGCCGAATCTGGACGACGCCGAGACCGCTCGCGACGGGTTGTACCTCGTCGGTGAGGCGGGTCTGTGCGCTGTGGTCCGCCGCGTGAAGGCGGCCGAATTCGGGCAATCGAACCTGCGCCGTAACCTGGAGGACGCAGCCTGGTTGACTGCCGAGACGACCGGGCACGAGAGAGTCGTGGAAACCATCATGCGCGACCGGAGCGTGATTCCCTTCCGGTTCGCCACGTTGTTCAGCAATGACGAGAGTCTAAGAGCCAGGTTGCGGACCCACGATGGGCAGTTCAAGACGCTCCTGGAACGGCTCGAAGACAAGTCGGAGTGGGGCGTGAAGCTCTACTGTGACACCGAGAGGCTCAGGCACAGCATCCAGACTCACGGCATCGCGATATCCAGTCTGGACGAGGCGAGCCGCTCAGCCTGCCCCGGCAAGGCTTTTCTCCTCAAGAAGAAACAGGAA
>CAZGRF010000085.1:648-11339 GCA_964527825.1 uncultured Pirellulales bacterium | reverse complement strand
GCCACGATGTAGACGCCCAGGAGGCCGCAACTGGCCCCGGCAATCGCGCCGGCAAGTATCACCAAGTAGAAGAATGGGTCCATAGCTGGCTTCGTCTAACGGTTGCGGTTGGGCGGCTCGTTTCGGTCGCGGCCGTCGCCAGACGTGACGACGTTTACCATGTGCCGACGCCCGCCGACCGTAAGTGTTTCAAAGCTGCCGTCGTATGCGCACGCGAGCGTTTCGGGCGATAGGACGGTCTCCGCGTCACCGTCTGCCACGATACGGCCCTCGCTAAGCAAGAGAATCCGGTCGCAGGCTGGCGGCAGCACGTTCGGCTCGTGGGAAACCATCAGCACAGTGACCTTCGTCCGGCGATAGAGCCGTTCGATAATCTCGGATAGCTGGTACTTCCAGTTGAAATCGAGGTTGGCGCAGGGTTCGTCGAGCATGAGTATCTCAGGATTCTGCGCCATGGCGCGGGCGATGAGCGTCTTGCGCTGCTCCCCGCCGGAGAGACTCCGAAACATCTGGTCGCGACGGTTGGACAGACCCAACTGCCCAATCCAGAGATCGACGGTGGCGTGGTCTTCCTCGTTCAGGCGCGTCAAAAGAGGGCGAACGCTCGTGCGGCCCATGGCCACCACCTCACGCAGGGTGAAGGGAAGCTCGGCGTTGTACTCGGCCGACTGCGGCACGTAGCCGATACGCTTGCGCAGGTGACACCGCTGCCACGGATTGAAGTGAGCCGGGTCCTGCCCGTCAACCGTTACATGACCTTCGGTGGGCTTGATGAGTCCGGCGCAGAGCTTCAGCAAAGTGGTCTTTCCGGCGCCGTTAGCGCCGACGACGCCGACAAAGGCGCCGGGGGGAATCTCCAGGCTGGCGACGTCAAGGATCGTCCGCCGGGAGCGTCGCACGCGAACGTCGCAGAAGCTGAGCGAACCGGCCGTCATTTTGCCGCCGCCTCAAGCAGTGACCTGACATTGGCGCGCAGAAGCTCGTCGAATCCTGCGCCATTGCCGACCGCCGGCGGGAAATTGCTGAACACAACGGCTCTGGCCCCCAGCCTTGCGGCCAGGGCCTCGGCCAGCGATGTCCCTTCCTGCTGATTGGCGACCACGAAGCGAATGTTGCGACCGGCGGCCTCCTGGAGACAGTGGTCCAGATTGGAAACGGTCTCGATGTCACTGCCTACGAAGGTGGCCACCGGCTCCAAACCAAGCCACTCGGCAAACTCGGCCTGATGGTCGGAGACGAGAATCTCAGCCGAGGCAGCGCCCGATTCCCGCACGGAGGCGCGCAGCTCATCACTGAGGCCGGCCAGCCGCGCCTCGACCGCCGCCAGACGCTCGGCAAACTGCGCGGCCCGGTCGGGATACGCGCCGGACAGGACCTGCGCCACCTCGCGACAGACGGCCAGATACGCCTGCGGAACGCAGAGGCCCGCGGGACCTTGGACGAGATGGGTCTTGAGTCCCTTGTCCTTCAGGCGCGCCAGGTTCGCTTCGACCTTCTGCTGGAAGTCGAATAGCAGAAGTACCCGGCAGCCGCGCAATTGCCGGACCTGCGCCGGCGAAATATCGAAGTGGCCCGGGCACATCCCCGGCGGCGCCAGGCACATCACCTTCACCTCGTCGCCGCACAAGTCCCGCACCGCACACTCGAGATACGAGTTCGTGACCGCGATGTCCGCTCCGTCGCTTGGGGCGCTGCTCTCTCGGCAGCCACCGACGGCAAGAACAACAAGCACGATTGCACCAGCGAGGGACATCTTCATGGCGCTACTTCTCGAACGAACCGATCTGGTTTCCGTTTCGCAGCCGCATGCGGACAATCACCCCTCGGCCCGTCTGCGGGTCGAGCCACGTCGCGCGCGGGACGGGGTATTGCATCTCCCTCATCCGGCCGTCGTCGAAATCAGGGCCCTGGCTGTAGAGAACCCAACTCACGGGAGAGGTCCTCAAGCTGCTGTAGATCTGCCCCTCCGGCTGCTCGTTGTCAGGGAAGTTGTCGGGGACCCAGAGATAGGCCCCCTCATCGACCACCAAGGTCCGGTTGTAGATCAGGGTCCCGACGGAGCGGTACTTGTACGTGTAGCCGCGATTGAACCGATCCTCGATGCCGGCCGCCATGAACGACTCCGGCGCCGGCTTCGGCAGGTAGCCGCAGTCCGTCAGCTCGCACGGGAGCTGGTAGAAATGGCCGCCCAGCATGCAATCGACGCGCGTCGGCGGGTAACGGTCGTCGTGGTCGAACGCATACGCCTCCAGCGCCAACGCAATGTCACGTAGCTCCGCGTTGACGGCGAGCATCTTCGCCTGCTGGCGGGCCTGCCCTGTGACAGGCAGCAGAATCCCCAAGAGCAGCGAGACAATCGCGACCGCCACCAGCACTTCAATCAGCGTGAACGCTCGTTTCATCGGCGCCTTTCGTCGATTCCCAGCTCCTACTCCGCAACTTCCACTACGTCATTCGGATCGGCCGCGGCGGCTTCGTCCGCCAGACGATGCTCCGGCGCCGCCAGGACGTGACCGTTGCCGTCATAGTTCATCACCCACAGCCGGTAGCCGCTCATCAGGTCGGTACTCTCCTGGTCGAGAATCCCGATGACATCGAACGGCTCAGTCAGATTAAACGATCCCGCGTAAATGCCGGTCCCGCGGCCGAGTTTGACGGGCAGGGTCCTAACCCCATCGGTAATCGTCAACTCACCATACGGGCCCCAGGCACTCGCGTCCACGACATTGACATCTTCGATCTTGATCAGCCGACCCTGATAATATTCGCCACCGACCAGACGCGCGGAATCGAAGATGAATTGATCGAGGTCGTCCTTGAGATCGTCAAGCGTGACCACCTCAGGCTGCGGCAGGCTGCCGCGTTCCACGAGTTCGATCGTGAAATCGCGCGTGGGATCGTTACTGTGTTGTTCGTTGATGTTGCACTTGCCCTTGTACGAGAGGAAGTAACCTGTGACACGAATGCGGTCCCCGACGCTGAACTGGGCGGCATTGAGACGAGTCAGCTCGGCGATCCACTCCTCGTTTAGATATCCGCAGTCCAGCGCGACCCAGGGTAGATTCCAATAGAGCTGGCCGAGCCAGACGGCCGTGGCCGCGTGGTCCTCGCCTTCACCCTGGAAGAAGATCTGCCACTCGCCGCCCATGTTGGACATCTCCGTGATGCTGTCGTCAGGCGTCGGATCGAGCATGTCGCCGGGGTTGTTCAGCACAATCCCCTCCAGCGTGACCTTGTCCGTGGCAACGTATGTCGATTCACCTGCCGCGTCGACTGCCTGAAACTCGCTGTGAGTCACTGCGGCCACGGACGCATCACCCCACGCCGATCCCGCAACCAACAAGCCAAGCAAAACCTTGATAATCATACTGCCGCACCTCATGCTATCCTCCAGTTCTCCGTTCCCCCAAGCCCTAATGGGTAGCGCATACGATTGCCTATTTCGTGCTACCACGCATAACAATATGCGATCCGTGTTACGCGTGCAAGAGAAAAACTGAGCAGAAAGGCTTTTTTGCCGGGCGACGCCGAAGCGAGTCGAGATCAACGGTTGACAGAAGCCAGCTCGGTCCCTATTAACAGCACTGAAAACCGGCGTGTGTCACTCTTTCATAAGGAGATTCGATGGCATCATCAGAAGAAGTGCTTGTTCTTGATCTGGACGATCAAGCTGGATACCAGAGACTGTTGGCCGGCGCGCCTCAAACACACGGAATGAAGTCGGGCCGCGTCTACTTGGAGGCGGGGAACGAATGCGGCCAACATAGCACAAAGGGCCACGAGGAGCTCTTGGTGTTCCTGGCCGGCCGGGGCGAGCTTCAGATCGGCGACAGCGACCGCCTGCCCGTGGCGGCCGGAAAGGTGGCCTACATTCCCCCGCACACCGTCCACAACGTCAAGAACGCCGGCACGGACCCGCTGGTCTATATCTTCTGCGTAGCGCCCGCGAGCAGCGACTGAACCTGGCTGGCGAGGGAGAAAAAGACGCAGATTCTGCCAGGAAAGCCTTGCCAAGACCTGAGAATGCGATATAATGGTCAATGTAGATTTGTGCTCTTTTCTTCATATCTTGGTTTTGGTGTTGAGACGGCCGTATAGATCATAGCTTTGCTCTATATTCGGTAATGCAAAAGCCGTCTCTCAAGAGTCGGAGTCTCGCAGCTTCGGCTCTTTTTTTGCGCCTGTCTGGCCCCCAGGCGTAGCCCTCAGGCCTATCTGCCGCCGCCCAAAGGTCGAGGCAGCGCCATGTCCGAACCAAGCGCAGGACAATGAAAACGCCCTCTCACACGTCCTATTCCGTAGGAAATCAATGAACCTGTTACCCAAAGGGGTCGGCGGGCCCTTTAGCGCTGGTGAATTGACTCGGGAGCTGCCGACACCTATAATAAGAACAGATGGCTGTAGTGAGGTTCTTGGCTCTGTAGGAGAGATGGATCATGGACTCCCAGAAAGACAGCCAGTTGTGGCAATTCAAGTGGCACATCGCCGTCATCTGCACCACGTTGGGTATCGTCATCGCACTGGCCTTGTTCACCAGGATCTTCGAGAACACAGCCGCCCTTCGCGACAGTGTGTTTCTGTTTGGCTCGCTGATCTTCCTGGTGGCCCTGCTCGCGGTGCTCTCGCGCACGACCGGCATCGTCAACACGCTGCGCGAGAACAGCACCAAGATGGAGGAGGCCACCAAGGCGCTCGAGCATATCCGCGACGGGTTGATGCAGATCAACCAGAGCACACGCGTCAGCGACACGGTCAAATCCATCGCCTTCCGCGAGGAGGATCAGCAGTCGCTGCGCAACGCCGTGTTCGACCGGCTCAAACAGAACGACTTCGACGGCGCGTACGAGATCATCGACGAGATCACCAACCACTCCGGCTACCGGGCCTTCGCGGACGAGCTTCGGCAAGACGTGGACCAGTACCGCAACGCGACGGAGGAAGAACGCATCGACCAGAGCATCGCGCATATCGAGACCCTGTTCAAGAGTTGCCAGTGGCCCAAGGCCAGTGTCCAGATCGAGACGCTGATTCGGGCACATCCGAACTCGGAAAAGGCACGGGCCATGCGCCAGCAGTTGATCGACCGGAAAGACGAGCGCAAGAAGATCCTCCTAGCGGCCTGGGACGATGCCGTCCAGCAGCAGGAGACGGATCGCAGCCTGGAGATTCTCAAAGAGCTGGACATGTACCTAACGGCTAACGAAGGTCTGGCTTTGCAGGAGGCGGCCAAGGACGTCTTCAAGACCAAGCTGCACAACCTGGGCGTCCAGTTCGCGATGGCGGTCTCGGACAAGCGGTGGGAGACGGCGCTCGATATCGGCCAGCAGATTATCCGCGATTTTCCGAACAGCCGCATGGCCGAGGAGATCCGCGAGAAGCTCGATGTCCTGCGCCAGAACGTGCAGGTGCAAAACGTCTGATACGAGTCATTGTCAGCGTGTGCGCCGCCGCCGGGGCCGGCGGTGACGGAAAGTCAACGTTGGGGGGAGCGAGGTCAGGAGAATGACGCCGGTGAGGCACTCCCGAGTCCTGCGGACCATCGTTGTACTGTTTGCCGTATGCCTGCTCACGTTCCCGGCCCAAGCCCAATACAGCGGCGGAACCGGCGAGCCGAACGACCCCTACCAGATCGCCACGGCCGCTGATCTGATCGCCCTCGGCGAGACGCCTGAGGACTACGACAAGCACTTCATCCTGACCGCCGACATCGACCTGGATCCGAATCTCACAAGCGGCAAGGTCTTCGAGCGCGCTGTCATCTCCTACTATAGGCCGGTTGGTCTTGCCGGCATTCCCGGACCATTCTTCAGCGGTGTCTTCGCTGGTCGGGGGCACGCGATTTCGCACCTGACCATCACGGGGGGCGCCTCCGTCGGTTTGTTCGGCAGGCTGGCGACAGGGGGTGAGATTAGAGACCTGAGCATCGTGGACGTCAATATCGCACAGGCCGGCGGACGTGTTGGCGGGCTGGTGGCCGAGAACGCCGGCAGCCTGGTCCGCTGCCGCAGCACAGGAACCATAAGCGGCTATTCGGGTGTCGGGGGTTTGGTGGGAGTCAACGCCGGCGGCGCCCTGATGGACTGCCATGCCGATGCCGAGGTCAGCGGCCAAGAACACGTCGGCGGGCTCGTGGGGTGGAACAGCGACGGCGATGTGATTCGCTGCCGCAGCGCAGGCGCGGTACTGGGCCAGGAGTGCGTTGGTGGGCTCGTAGGCAAGAACTTCGATAAGAACCCCACGGTTACCGACTGCTACAGCGTTGCTGCAGTCACCGGCTCCAGCATCGTCGGCGGGTTGATAGGGGAGAGCAACGGTTCGACGCGCAACTGCTACAGCGCCGGCCCGGTCAGCGGAAGTGACTCTGTCGGAGGGCTGGTCGGGTGGTGCCATAGCCGGAGCCAACGCGACCGCGGCGGGCTGGCCTGTTTTTGGGACACGATGACCACTGGCCAGACCGTCAGTGACCGCGGCACGGGTCTGACCACCGCCCAAATGCAGGAAATGCAGACCTATCAATCGGCCGGATGGGATTTCCTTGGGCAAATGCAAGATGGCCTCCACGAGATCTGGCAAATGCCGGAGGGAGGCGGCTATCCGGCCCTGGCGCTCCTCAGCGGATACCTCCCGCCACCACTCCAGGGAAAAGGCACACCGGAGAATCCTTATCTGCTCCACAACTCCTTCGAACTCGGGGCGATGGCCTACTACGACCTGAAAGGCTGCTACAGACTCGCAACTTCCATCGATCTGGCAGGTGTCCACTGGCATACATCGGTGGTCCCTGTATTTCGTGGAGTTTTCGACGGCAACCAGAACGTGATTCGCGGCCTGACGATCAGCGGCGACCACTTCTTGGGCTTGTTCGGCAGGTTGGATCTAGGGGCGCAGGTGACGGACCTGGGAGTAGTGGACGTCAATGTGATATCTGTCGCCGACTACGGCCTCTACGTTGGCGGTCTGGTGGGGTACAACTCGGCCGGTCTGGATCGTTGCTATGCCACGGGTACAGTGCACAGCAGTGGATCGTACACTGGCGGCCTCGCGGGCTACTGTGACAGCGCTAGCGTGAGCCGGTGCCATGCCAGTGTGGAAGTAACAGGTGCCTGCTCCATCGGTGGCGTCGTGGGATGCACGTCGTTCGGCGCTATGACGGAATGCTATAGCACCGGCACGGTTACGGGAACCTTCGAGTGGGCTGGCGGACTCGTAGGCAACAACCAGTCCGGCGCGGTCGTACAGTGCTACAGCGTCGGCGCGGTCAGCGGCGACCAGGACGTCGGAGGACTGGTAGGGTCAAACAGTGGATCTGTGACAGACAGCTATAGCACCGGCGCGGTCAGTGGCGATCAGGGCGTCGGCGGGCTGGCGGGATCGAACAACGGTTCCCTATGCTACTGCTACAGTACTGGTGCCGTCAGCGGTGTCGGAGTGTACGTCGGCGGCTTAGTGGGAGCTGAATGGCGGTCAGATAGCGTCACCGTGAGCTGCTTCTGGGACACCGAGACTTCAGGCCACACGCGCAGCAGCGGTGGCGCAGGCAAGAGTACGACCCAAATGCAGGCCGCTGGCACCTTCCTCGATGCCGGTTGGGACTTCATAGGCGAGATCGCCAACGGTGCCGACGACATCTGGTGGATTGATGAAGGCAAGGACTATCCGCACCTGTGGTGGGAGCGGTAGGAGCCTGGGTGGACCGCGAAGAATTAGCGAACCGTATGGAGGATTGAAGGTGAGCACGCGACATTTCGTAAAGGTGGCTGTATGTCTGACTCTGTCGATGGTCTGTCGGTCCCCGGCGGCGGATACCAGCAGCCTAACCCCTTTTTCCTGCTGCGACGGCCTGTTCACGATCGTTGTGCTGCCGGGGCCGGAGACTGTGTGGCGGAACACCAGCGGCCATACCTACCTCTATTTCGACGTCCCAGGTCGCTTCACGTTTACACCAGGGTCTCCCGTCTACCTGAAGGTGACCTTCTACGATCAAGGGTATGGTGTAGTCGGAGTGCACTATGACTCCACAAAGGGCGATTCTCTGGCGGACATGTATCGCGAGGCCGAGGAAAGCCAAGGGGCGTCTCGTACCAACAGTGGCTCGTTTGTCGAGGCCTACTACCAACTGGCGTTTCCCCGGTTCGCCGGCCGGCAGAACGGGGACGCTGATCTTCGTCTCTACCTGGCTGACGGCGGGAGTACTCCGCTGTCGGTCAAGAGCGTGACGATTCAGAATCACCCCTTCGAGATCGAACGGCTCGATCAGGTGAGCCTGATTCCCTTCTCCTGCTGCGACGGTCAGTTCCAGACAACCACGGTCGACAGCCAGTCGGTCTGGCGGACCCTGGCGGGGAATTCCTGCATGTACTTTACGATCCCCGGTACCTGGGGTCCTACGCCTGGATCGCCTGCGTATCTGAAGATCACGTACTATGACGAAGGCTATGGCACGGTCTGGGTGGAGTACGATTCGACAGCAGGCAACGCTATAGCCGACATGTACCGCCGGTCGGAGACACACACCCGATCCTCGAGGGTCAACACACGGACGTTCGTGGATTCCTATCACGAGCTTCTGCTACCGAAGCTGGCCGGCCGGCAGAACGGCGGTGCGGACTTTCGCCTTGCCCTGACGGGCGGGGGCACTGTCCCTCTATCCGTGAAGGCTGCAACCATCTCCACTACGCCTTTTGGGGATCCTCAGTTTCAGTACGTGCTGACCAAGCCCTGGCTCGGTCCCTACACCGGACCTACCCGGGACTACGTGGACAGGAACACACTGAATCACAAGGTCATGGTGGGCTATCAAGGCTGGTTTCGCACACCGAACGACCTGGCCGACAAAGGCTGGATTCACTGGTGCAGAGACGGCGTGATGATTCCGGCCAACTTCACCGTCGATATGTGGCCGGACCTCACAGAGTTCGATCCGAATGAGCTGTTTCGCGCGGGGGATGTCGTGACCCGCAGCGGCCAGCCCGCCTATCTGTTTTCCTCCACGACCCGCGCCACCGTGCGGCGGCATTTCCAGTGGATGCGCAAGTACAACATCGACGGGGCTTTTCTGCAGCGATTCGTCCACTCCAGTAGCAGCGGTGCATGGGGCCACGACGAGTGGGTCTTGCATCATGTCCGGGAAGCGGCCAATCTCGAAGGACGCATCTGGGCCATCGAATACGACGTGAGCTCGCTGAGCAGTGAACCCAATCCCTACGAGGTGATTGCCACGGACTGGAAGTGGCTCGTGGATGTGGCGAAGATCCTGGAGGATCCCCGCTATGCCTACGAAGGTGCCAAGCCGGTGGTGTTCGTATGGGGTCTGCCATATCCCGACAGGCAAATCGACAAGACCACCGCCGATGCGATCATCGACTTCTTCAAATCCGATGCTCAGTACGGCGGCAACTATGTGATCGGCGGGATTCCCTGGTGGTGGCGAGATATGACCGATTGGCACGACCACATTCGCAAGTATGACGGAGTGCTTGCCTGGATGCCGCCCGACCAGCAGGCGTACCTGAATGACTACTACAGACTCAACAGTTGGGGAATCGACTGTTTCCCCCATATCTGGCCCGGCTTCTCGTGGGCCAATCTGCAACGTCAGACCGGCTCCCAGGATTACGTACCGCGCGCAGGTGGAGGGTTCTTCTGGAACAAGCTCGGCCAGGCCACCGGCAGCGGGGCCACCCGGCTGTTCATCGGCATGTTCGACGAGTACGACGAGGGCACGGCCATCATGCCGATGAGTGATGACCCACCCAATCCGCCCGCCACGTGGGGTCGGTTCATTACCAACGAGGGCAAGCCCAGCGATTGGTGGATGGTCCTGGCAGGTGAAGCGCGAAAAGTCCTGCTCCAGCAGCGATGGTATAGCTCTCTGATGCCGAGCGAGCAGACTCTGGCCAATCGGTCCAATGTGGGCCCTGAGGCGTGGGTCGACCTCGGTACGGTCGATGTGGAGAGCCAACTCTTCCGAAAGCCCGTCGACGGAGGTCAAACCGAGGCGGTCCTCTTCGCCGGCCGGGAGTGCCGCCGCAATAGTGAGCCCGGGGTCGATCAATACATCGGCTTTGATGTCGATTCCGACTTTGCCTACGAGGAGTCCAACGGACTCGATGTGACTGTAGAGATCGAGTACTACGATTCGGCCGGCGCCCTGGGCCTGTCTCTGGAGTACGACAGTATCCACAGCCCCTATGCCGTTCGCTCACTGGCCCTAAGGACCCAGGGGTCCGGCGAATGGCGGACGGTACGATTCGAGATAGCGGATGCCTACTTTGGGAATCGACAGGACGGCGAGACAGACTTCCGCTTGCTTATAGAAGGATCGTCCAGCCTGTATGTCGACCGCGTGTGGGTCCGGACGGAGCAATCACCGGCGCCGTAGACGACTGGAGGATTGCAGACCATGAGAACGCTGCTGCTAACCCTGCTCACGTGTGTGTTTGCCCTGCCGGTTTGCGCCCAATACAGCGGCGGGACGGGCGAGCCGAACGACCCGTACCAGATCGCCACGGCCACCGATCTGATCGCCTTCGGTGAGACGCCCGACGACTACGATAAGCACTTCATCCTGACTGCCGACATCGACCTGGACCCCAACCTGCCTGGCCGAAGGGTCTTCAACAGGGCGGTCGTCGACAGTCTCACGGGTGTCTTCGATGGTAAAGGTCACACCATCTCGAATCTGACGAACA
>CAZGRF010000085.1:0-638 GCA_964527825.1 uncultured Pirellulales bacterium | reverse complement strand
GCTCCTACGAAGAACCGTTCAAGGGGGACTTTGATGGCGCCGGCCATGCGGTCTTGCACCTGACCATTGTCGGCGAGAGCACGCTTGGGCTATTCGGCCATGTGGGATCTGGCGCGACCGTCACGGATGTCAACCTGGTCGACGTCAACGTGACCGGCTCTGATGTCCAGGTCGCCAGCCTCGCGGGCATGAACAGCGGCTCTGTCGCTCGCTGTAGCAGCACCGGCACGATCAGCGGTCGTACGTATATTGGCGGGCTGGTCGGAGATAACCAAGATGACGGTGCTATCGCCAACTGCTACAGCAGCACCAGGGCGAAGGGAGCCTACAGCGTAGGCGGCCTGGTGGGCGTCAACGTGTGTGGTGCGATAACCGACTGTCATAGTAATGGCAGGACCATCGGGGGTTCCGATGTCGGCGGTCTCGTGGGCACGAACTTGGGCTTCTACGGCGAACAGATCGCGGCCAGTTATAGCACCGGCACAGTCAGCGGACACAAGCGTCTTGGCGGTCTCGTCGGAGACAATGGTGGTGAGATCACCGCAAGTTGCAGCAGCGCTACGGTCAGTGGCAATGAGATTGTCGGCGGCCTTGTAGGAGAGAACAGCGATCTTGTCAGCGCCAGCTACAGTACCGGA
>CAZGRF010000084.1:0-11355 GCA_964527825.1 uncultured Pirellulales bacterium | reverse complement strand
AGGGGCGCTCTTGTCCTCTTCCCACATCTTCAGCACGGGATCGAGAAGCTCCCATGCGGCGGCGACGCCGTCGAACCGGGTGAACAACGTCTGATCGCCGACCATGCAGTCGAGCAACAGTCTCTGGTAGGACTCCGGCATCTCCACGCCGAACACGTCTTTGTAACTGAAGCTCATGTTCAGCGTCCCCATGCAGATCTTCGAGCCCGGACGCTTCGCCTGAAAGAGCAGCGACATGCCCTCCTCCGGCTGAATCTTGAACACCAGGACGTTGGGTGGCATCTCGTCAAGCCCGACCGAGCCAAACAGCGAGTGGGGCACCTGCCTAAACGTCACGACGATCTCGGTCTTCTTCTTCGCCAGGCGCTTGCCCGTTCGCAGATAGAAGGGAACGTCCTTCCAGCGCCAGTTGTCGATGAACAGCCGGGCCGCGACAAATGTCTCGGTCCTGGAATCCCGGGCTACGCCTTGCTCGGAGCGGTAGGACGGCACCTCCCGGCCGTCTATGTGCCCCCGGCTATATTGCCCCCGCACGAAGGAAGCGTTCCAGCCGTCCGATCTGAAGGGCCGGATGGAACGCAGCAGCTTGACCCTTTCGTCGCGGATATGGTCCGCGTGAAAGGAGATGGGCGGTTCCATCGCCATCAACGCCACCATCTGGAGCATATGGTTCTGGAACATGTCGCGCAGGGCGCCCGTCTTATCGTAGTAGCTGGCCCGGTGCTCCACGCCCAGGGTCTCGGCGATGGTGATCTGGACGTTGTCGATATGGTTGCGGCTCCAGACCGGCTCAAAGATGGCGTTGGCGAACCGGAAGATCATGATGTTCTGGACGGTTTCCTTGCCCAGATAGTGGTCGATGCGGTAGATCTGCGACTCGTCGAACCGGTGGTAGAGGGTGTCGTTGAGTTCCGTCGCGGTCTGCAGGTCTCGGCCGAAGGGTTTCTCTACGATGAGCCGGGCGCATTGGGCGCACTCGGGGTCATCCTTTCGTGACAGACCCGACCGGCCGAGTTGGTCGGTGATGTCGCCGTACAGAAAAGGCGGCACGGCTAGGTAGAAGATGTTACAGCCGTCGACGCCGTGTTTCTTCCGCAGCGCAACGAGCCTGTCTTTCAGTTGGCTGTAGAGAGCAGGATCGTTGTAGTCGCCGCTCACATAGTAGAGCTTCTTGAGGAACGTGGCTGCCGTGCCGGTGGGAGCGCCAGTTCCGCTTTGCTCGACGGCATCGCGCACATTCTGTCGGAATTGCTTGTCGGAATACTCGGTCCGGCCGCAGCCCAGCAGACAGAACTGCTCGCCCAGGAGACCCCGCTCCTGAATCTGGGCGAGGCTCGGCACCAGCTTCCGGCCGACTAGGTCGCCCGAGGCCCCGAACACTACCAGGACCGTGGGCGGGGCCGGCGTCTCGGCGCAAACAATATCCTGTGCAGCCAGAGATGGTTGTATGTCTTGGACGGCCATCTTTGCCTATTCCCCCAGGTTGTGCTGCGCCTCGACACCCGCGCACAACGACACCGCGCCGTGTGGCCTCGAACCTGAACCTCGGAGAGTGATGGCGACGCCGGCAGGTGAGGCTCAGATGGGCTCGAACTGATCCTTGGGCGCGCCGCAATCCGGGCAGACCCAGTCTTCAGGCAGGTCCTTGAAACTGGTTCCCGCCTCGACCCCATTCTCCGGGTCGCCGACGGCCGGATCGTAGACGTAGCTGCACAACATACATCGGTACTTCATGGTCGTGGTCTTCCTTACCTGCAGGTTCGCACGCATTCGCGTCCAACTCAAGGGCTAGCGCCACCGCCGGACCGACTTCGGAGCAGCGTCAATTCAGGGCGGTCAGTTGGCGCTTGAGGTCGGCAACGTGCCTGACTTCTTCCCGGATGATGGCCTCGACTTTGTCGCGGCCGGCCTGAGCGGAGACCAGGTCCTTCAATCCGACGTAGAACAGGACGGAGTTCTTCTCGGCGCCGATGGCGATCTCGAGCAACTCCCCTGGGGACTCGTTTCCCGTCAGTTTCACATTGGGGGTTTTCATGCCCTCGTTGCCCTTGGCGCCGGCCATAGTCTGGAGGTACAGGGCCGCCTCGTTGTACGGGTCGAAGGCCGTCGCCTCCTTCTCTCGCGCCGCCAGCTCCTTTCTCATCTGCTGGAAGGTCCTGAGGTGGCCGTCTTCCATCGCGGCCATCTGCAAAAACATCTCCTTCAAGTCCTTCCCCGTCGTCATGGCCGCCGCCTCGCGATAGAACTTGGCCCCGTTGCGCTCGATCTCTTCGGCCATCTCGAGGACCTCATCGGCATTGAAAGTCACGCCCATGCCTTGTGCTCCTTTCTACTTCGGAGGGGTAAACTGTCGCCGGCCCAGTTCCCGGTCGATCATCAGCAAGGCGCCCGGCGCCTTGTCGGCCATCTTAAGCATCTGAATGACCTTGTCAACCGACGTTTCCTCCTCGACCTGCTCGTTGACGAACCACTGGAGGAACGCATTGGTGGCGTGATCCTTTTCCTGAACGGCCAGATTGACCAGGTCGTTGATGCGTCCCGTGATCATTTGCTCATGCTCGAAGGAGGCCTCGAAGGCGGCCAGAGGGGACTTCCATTCCTTGGCGGGCTGATCGATGGCCTTGAGTACGACTCTGCCGCGGCGTTCGTTGATGAAATCGAAGAACTTCATGGCGTGAGCCGTCTCTTCCTGTACCTGAATCCTCATCCAGTTGGCCAGCCCGCCGAGGTTCTCCGATTCGAAGTAGGCGGCCATGGCGAGGTAGAGATACGCCGAATACATCTCCGCATTGGTCTGCTCGTTCAGTGCCTTTTCCATCTTCTTGCTGATCATGGCTGTCTTGTCTCCCAAAGTCCGTGCTTTCAATGTCACTGCATACAGGCCGCCGTCACGAGGCAATGCCGATGTTCCTGTGTCTGGCCAGAATCTGATCGGCCAGCCCGTCCAAAGCGACGAAATCCTCGTCGCGCGGATATCCTTTCGCGACCACAGGTGGAATCAGTTCCACCTTAAGGTTCGGGATCAATCCGGTGATCTGTTCAACCATCTTGCTGGCCCAGCCATACGAGCCGATGATAGAGGCGAATCTGGTCTTGGGCCGCAGCGCGTTGGCCAACATGGCGGCATACGCCACCTTCGGATGCGCCCCCGTCAGGACGGTGGGCGAGCCGAGCACGACCGTGGCCGCGTCGACCAGGCTGATCGCCAGCTTGCCGATGTCCGTGGCGGTGAGATTGAACTGCCTGACCGTGATGTTCCGCTCCGTCAGCGCCTCGACGAAATGCTCGACCATCTTGCGCGTGCTGTCGTGCATCGAGATATAGGGCAGCACGACCTCGTTCTTGACGTCGTCACTGATCCAGTCCCGATAGGCGTCGACGATGAACTGCGGCCTCTCATAGACCGGTCCGTGACTGGGAGCAATGACGTCGATATCGAGCGAGCTGAGCTTGTCGAGGTTCTTCCGGATCACCGTTCGGAAGGGCATCATGATCTCAGCATAGTAGCGCTTGGCCGCCTCATAGACCGGGGGTTCGTCATCCACGAAGAGACTGCTCGTCGCCAGGTGAGAGCCGAAGAGATCACACGAGAACAAGATTCTGTCCTCCTGCAGATACGTGCCCAGCGTCTCGGGCCAGTGGACCCACGGGATGTTGACGAACTGAAGCGTCTTGTCGCCCAGAGACAGAGTTTCATTATCGTCGATGGTCACGAATCGGTCTTCCGCCAATTCCAGGAGGTCGATGAGCATCGACCTGCACTTGGCGTTGGTTACGACCTTGGCGTCAGGATAGAATGTCAGGATGTCGCCGATGGAGCCCGAATGATCCTGCTCGGCGTGGTGGGCGACCACGTAGTCGAGGCGGTCGGTCCCCGCCGAAACGAGGTTCCCCAGCAAGACCTCTGTCTTCGTCGGATCGACGGTATCCAGCAGTGCCGTCCTGTCACTGCCGCGCACCAGGTAGGCGTTGTAGCTGGTCCCGTCGGGTAGAGGGATAAGCTCGTCAAAGAGCCGCCTATCCCAGTCGATGGCCCCGACGGAGTACACATTAGGTCTGAGTTGCTGTGCCACTTGGGATCTCCTGTGATTTCCTACGACCTGCCCTGCGTGATCAGTCCCGCCTAAAGCAGTTTCTTGGCCGCCGCTAGAGCCGCTTCATAGTTCGGCTCGGCGGCCACCTCTTTGACGATCTCTATATAGCGGACCGTGCCTTGCTTGTCCACGACGAAGACGGTCCTGGCCAGGAGGCGCAACTCTTTGATCACCACTCCGTAGGCGGTGCCGAACGCCGCCTCGCGATGGTCGGACAGGGTCTTGACATTCTTCACGCCAGCGGCGCCGCACCAGCGTCCCTGAGCAAATGGCAGGTCCATGCTCACCGTCAGCACGACCACATTGTCACCCAGCCCGGCGGCTTCCTCGTTGAATCGGCGCGTCTCCGTGTCGCAGACGGGGGTGTCCAGCGACGGCACGGAGGTGATGATGCAAACCTTTCCGCGGAATGCCGAGAGCTTGACCGGCGTGAGGTCGTTGGCCAGCAGCTCGACGTCCGGCGCCGGCTGGCCCACTTTCACCTCGTTGCCCAGCAACGTCAGTGGATTGCCTTTGAATGTCACCAAACCTGTTCGCTCTCTCATATTGCTCTCCTTGTGCACCATGCCCGGGACTGCCGAGGCAGCGTGCCGTCAGTAGTTCGTGGCTTCAATCTCGAAATGTGCCTGCGGGTGCGCACAGGCCGGGCAAACCTTCGGCACCCCGGCACCTTCGTGGACATAGCCGCAGTTTCGGCACACCCAGCGCACGGGGGTGGGGCGCTTGAAGACGATGTCGTCCATGATATTCTTGGCGAACTTGACGTATCTATCCTCATGCCGCTTCTCGGCCACGGCGATCATCTTAAAAACAGCGGCAATCTCAGCAAACCCCTCTTGCTCGGCCGTCTTGGCGAAATCGGGGTACATTTCGGTGTTCTCGTAGTGCTCGCCGGCCGCCGCGGCTTTGAGGTTCTCCAGCGTCGTGCCGATCTTGCCGGCCGGGAAGGCCGCCTGGATCTGAACCTCACCGCCCTCAAGGAACTTGAACAGCCGCTTGGCGTGCTCCTTTTCCTGGTTGGCGGTTTCATCGAAGATGGCCGCCATCTGCTCGAAACCTTCTTTCTTGGCCTGGCTGGCGTAGTAGGTGTAGCGATTCCGGGCCTGGGATTCCCCTGCAAACGCCGTCAGCAGGTTCTTTTCCGTCTCAGTGCCTTTCAAACTCATCGATGACCTCCATTCACATACGGTATCAAACGGTTCAGTTTCCTGGTGTCAACTCGCGCCTTGGCCGCACCGGTCGCATACGCCCTCAATGTAGACGGTCGTCCTCAGTACGGTAAAGCGAGCCGCAAGGTTTTCTGGTACGGGAATTTGATCGAAGGGTTCGTGGTAGAAGTCGACAATCCGCTGGCATTTGACGCACTTGAAGTGTTGGTGACTGGCGATGTTAGCGTCAAAACGCTTGGCGCCGCCCGACCCCTCCACCACGAAGGCCACACCCATGTCACTGAGCGTCAACAAGGTCCGGTTGACGGTATCCAGGGAGATGCTGGGGAAGACTTGACGCAGCCGGCGAAAGATCATTTCCGCCGATGGGTGTTGATCTGTCTCCAGCAGGGCCTCGTAGACTGCCATACGCTGGGGGGTGACTTTCAGTCCCTCCTGCCGGCACCTCGCTTTGAAGGCGTCCATCCGGCTTCTCAGTTCCTGCTCGGCGACTACACGTGTCTTACGGCTCATCTGTCTGCCTTTGTGAAGGGCTGTCGCGTCAAAGGCCGGCCCGGTCCAGTAGATTAAAGACTAATCGTAGTCACTACTATATAAGTGTAAATCGCGTTACGCAAGGTATTTTCTCTGAGCAGAGGCTTTTTTTTCGGCCGCGGCCTGGTTCTGATTGGCCCAATTAGGATGGTGTACGGCTACTGCTGGCAACGGTGTGAAGAATCTGGGGGAATACCTATTGGAGTCGCCTCAACCAGGCGGGAGGAAAAGAAAAAGGCCCCTGTCGCGGCAGGAGATAGCACTCCACGGTTTTCTCGCCCTATTCGGAGTACTTGCCTGCCGTCCTACAGGGGCACAACTGAGTTATTCGGGGCTCTTTCCTTTTCTTCCTAACTGTCCAGGTGTCGCGCGGATTACGATCCGACGTGCTTGCTGCTTCATGGTGATCGACACCGGTTTCAGTTAAGATGACCTTGCTGGCCTTTAGCTTCGAGCCACCGTTGTTGACTTTTCATTGGTGTTCTTCGGCGATCTCAGTACTGATTCTTCAATGTTTCTCGGCGGCTGCGGATCTCGTCTACGGACCGTTGCTGGCCGAGATAGGATGATCCTCGAGCGTGGGTCTTTCGCCTCCTTTGCGGTTCGCCCAGAATTCCATCGCGTCGTTTTGCGGGTCTTCTCCCGGCTGCGGCCGTGTTCGCGGCTTAACCCCGATAACCACGGCTTTCGCGTCAACAAGGGGACCCGTCTGGAAAAGAAGATTTCCTGATCTTCTCGTTATATTGTGGTCTCCGTGGGCATAGTCTGGGATGGGTCTCATTCGAGGCTCATGTCGGTCAACACTTGCCAGTGCGGCTCTCGCCTTGACGTTCGGCCACGTCGAATGGAATATGTGCGGGCAAATCGCACTTCGAGCGGAAAAGCATCAACATTCAACCAGGCTCAAACGCCTCCCCATATAGAAGGTTATCTATGCTGCGCACAAGGGAGCACCGTCTGCATGTCCTTCCTGATCCCAAAGGGGGCGCCTAACCACTGGGGTCTTTCATGGACGGTGCTCCTCTTATCTTTACCGTGCCCGGTGCGCGATCTCGCCGCGCAGCGGGTGATCTTCGATGGCAGTGAATACGTAATCTCACGATCTGCTGGCAGCCCAAATGGCGTTCCAGGGCGGCCGCAACGGCGAAAACGTCGCCCGCGGCCAGTTGAGCAGGCGCCATATTTCCCCGCCAATACGACGGAGTACTTGACAAATGGTCGTGTGAATGCGATAATCCTATGTATAGCAAGTACATAGCAGGACCTTCGTGGCGGATTCCACAAACGCGAGCAGGAGAAGCCGACGGCCGACTTGATGTCGCGTCCGCTCTGCCTGTGCCGTCCGGGGGAGTGGGAAAGGAGAGAGTGATGAACGGTAGATACACAAGCCTGTTTCTGGGCGCGCTGATGGTCGTTGCCTGCGGATGCGCGACGTTCCGGAAACAGGTTGGCTGGGAGACTGGTCCATCCGGTTCCGAGGGTGCCGCTTCCGAGTCTCGCTTGGTGCGCGATGGGTTTGCGGTGCTGGAATTTCGCGCCGTGCGGGACGAATACCAGAGAGTCCATGTCATTGGCGAGGTGAAGAACGTTTCCGCGGCAGCGCGAGGAGTGGAATTGCAGGCCACGCTCCGCGACACCCGGGGGCGCTTGCTGGCGGTGGGGCATTTCTACCCCGCATCCAATCGCAATATCCTGCCTGGTGAGGTGTGGCCTTTCACGTACTCTTTCGGCCGCTGTGATGAGGGCATCCGCGCCGAGCTGCGCATCGTCGGCGGTTTCAGAACCATCGAGACGCTCAGTACCGCCTCGCTCATGCCGTAGCCGAGACAATCCGATAGCTTCTCGCGCGGACCACTTGGCGCACGTGTGCCGAGGATGGGGGAATTGGAGCCAATGGGATTCGAACCCACGACCTCTTGCATGCCATGCAAGCGCTCTCCCAACTGAGCTATGGCCCCGGTCTTACCATCATACTAACACACCTCGCCGCGGCGGGCAAGCGATTTTCCATTTTGCCTTTGTGACCGTCGCCAGTCCGGATAGACTCTGAGGTCCGGCACATCATATATGGAGTATGGGCTCCGGCGGGGCACTACACAGGGGACGGAAGGAAAGGCGGTTCGGATTGGCGACGAGGCAGAGAATACGTGTGATCGGCCGGGTCCAGGGGGTCGGCTTTCGGCCCGCCGCCTACCGTTTGGCTCAGAGCTTGGGCCTGACCGGCAAGGTCTGGAACGACACCGGAGGTGCGACGCTCGAGCTGCAGGGCGACGAACTGCGTATCGACGAGTTCATGGGTCGTATCCAGGCCGGGCGGGACAAGCCGCCCCTGGCCGAGATTCTGTCGTGCGTGAGGGTTGAGATCGAGCCCCTCGAAGGAGAGAGCGAATTCACCATTGTCGAGAGCGACTCGGCCGGGGCCGCCTCGTCGCAAGTAACGCCTGACGTTGCCGCCTGCCGGGACTGCTTGGCGGAACTGCAAGACGAGCGGGACTTCCGTTATCGTTATCCTTTCATCAACTGCACCAACTGTGGGCCGCGGTATTCGATTGTCAAAACGATCCCGTACGACCGGCCTAATACGACGATGTCAGTCTTCCCGATGTGTGAGCGCTGCGCCGCCCAGTACCGCGACATTGCCGACAGGCGGTTCCATGCCCAGCCCGTGGCCTGTCCGGCCTGCGGCCCGAGCATTCGGCTGACAGACGCGAGAGGCCGGACTCTTCAGACCGGCACCGACAAAACCGTCGCGGAGGCGGCCAAGCTGCTGCGGGCGGGCAAGATCATCGCGGTCAAAGGGATCGGGGGTTTTCATCTTGCCGTCGATGCGCTGAACAACGAGGCCGTGCTAAGGCTGCGCCGGCGCAAGCGTCGCGACCACAAACCCTTCGCCCTGATGGCCGGTTCAGTTGAGGACATACGCAGGTACGCCGTGGTAGACGGCCTGGCGGAGAAACTGTTCAAGGGCCCGCAGGCGCCCATCGTGCTCTTGCCGAAAGCACGGGACGCGCGGATCGCGCCGGCGGTGGCCGAAGGCGTCGGCACGTTCGGCTTCATGTTGTGCTATGCGCCGCTGCACTACCTGCTGTTTGCCGAGGGCTTGGACGTGCTGGTGATGACCAGTGGGAACATCTCCGACGAGCCGCTTATCTGCAGGAATGACGTCGCGCTGCGGCGGCTGGGCGATGTGGCCGATGCGTTCCTGATGCACGACAGAGGAATCTACCGGCAGGTGGATGACTCTATCGTCCACTTCGTCGCAGGCCAGCCGGTTCCTTTGCGTCGCGCGCGGGGTTACGTTCCCGCGCCGATCTTGATGGAGTCCGGTGCGAGCCGGGACATCCTCGCGACGGGAGCCGACCTGAAGAATACGTTCGGCCTGGTCAAGGGCAACCAGCTCATCCTCAGCGAGCACATCGGCGATCTGGAAGACGCCGAAGTCTACCGCCACTACGTCGAGTCCATTGAACACCTGCGTCAACTCTTCGAGGTCGAGCCTGAAGTGGTGGTATGTGACCTTCATCCGGGCTACTTCTCCACGCGCTACGCACAATCTCTTGCCGGCGTGCGGGTGATCCAGGTGCAGCATCACTGGGCGCACGTTGCGTCGGTTCTCGCCGAGCACGGCCGGGCCGGGCCGGTGATTGGTCTTGAGTGTGATGGGACCGGCTACGGTACCGACGGCGCCATCTGGGGCTGCGAATGTCTGATTGCCTCCCTGACGAAGTTCGAGCGGTTTGGCCACCTGGACTACTACCCCTTGGCGGGAGGTGACAAGGCGAGTAAAGAAGCGATCAGGCCCACACTGAGTCTTCTGCAGCAGGCGTACGGAGAGGACTTCCGGCTGGGTGAGTTCGGCTGGTTGTTGGATCGCATCGAGCCGGATGAAACCAGATTGAAGACAATCGTCGATCAGATCGGCAAGCGCGTCAACACCATCGACACATCAAGCCTGGGGCGCGTCTTCGATGCGGTCGCCGCCATGCTGAGGTTGGGCACGTACAACCATTTCGATGCGCAATTGCCGATGGCGCTCGAATCCATCGCCGCTCCCAACATCGATGACTGCTTCGCATTTGATCTGACCCCGCAGGGCGACGAGCCGGCCAGAATCAGCCTGCGCAGAATGTTCCGCGAGCTTGTCGCCGAGATTCAGCGGGGCCGCAGTGCGGGTGAGCTATCCGCCAAGTTCCACAACACGCTCGCCGAAGCGCTACTCGCGCTGGCCGAGGCTGCGAGGGAGAAGACGACGCTGGACACGGTAGCATTGAGCGGGGGCGTCTTCTGCAACCGGTATCTTGCCGACCGGTTGGTTAGGCGTTTGAACGAGACCGGTTTTGCAGTATTATGCCACCGGGATGTCCCGGCCAACGACGGCGGCATTGCCCTCGGCCAAGCCGCCATCGCCGCCAGCATCCTGAACGAGGGTATGTAAGAGGACGAATCTGATATGTGCTTAGCGATACCGGCGCGGATTGTGGAATTGGAGGCGGACAAGGCGGTGGTCGATGCCATGGGCAACCGCTTCAAGGCGAAGACCACGCTCTTGCCCCAGGCCAGGCTGGGGGATGTGGTGTTGGTGCACGCCGGGTTTGCCATTTCACTGGTAGACGAAGAAGAGGCCAAGAAGACGTGGGAGCTTTTCGCCGAGATCGACAACTTCGCGAAGACTCCCAACAAGCTTTCCGGATAGGAACGTATGCTGGACAGGATCGTCAACGCGCAGCGCCGGATCGACGAGGCGTGCAAGAGGTTGGATCGGCCGGTCACGATCATGGAGGTGTGCGGCACGCACACGGTCTCCATCTTTCGCAGCGGCATCCGGTCTATCCTGCCTGCTTCATTGAAGCTGCTCTCCGGTCCGGGCTGTCCGGTCTGCGTGACGGATCAAGGGTACATTGATGCGGTGCTCGAACTGGCCCGGCGCGGCGATTGTGTGATTGCCACGTATGGCGACATGATCCGCGTGCCCGGCCGGGAAGGGTCGCTCGAAACGCTTGCTTCCAATGCGGATGTCAGGGTCGTCTTGAGCAGTGACGATGCGCTGCAACTGGCGAAGGACGATCCGGGCAAGACCGTGGTGTTCATCGCGGTTGGATTCGAGACGACCGCTCCGGCGACTGCCGTCGCGGTCAAGGAAGCCGCCGACCAAGGTGTGGAGAACTTCTGTATCCTCAGCGGTCACAAGCTGGTCATCCCGGCCATGCGCGCGCTGCTGGGCGGTATGAATGACCGCATCGATGCCTTTCTCTGTCCGGGGCACGTCAGCGTGATCATCGGCTCCGGTGCGTTTCGGGAGATCGTGGAAGACTTCGGCCGTCCGTGTGTGGTGGGGGGGTTCGAGCCGATCCAGATCATCGAGGCGCTAGCAGAGATCTGCCGGCAGCTTGCGTCAGGGAAGGCGGAGCTTAGGTCGATCTACGACGCCGTCGTGACGGAGAAGGGCAACACCGCGGCACAGAAGATCATTGCTGAGGTTTTCAAACCCGCCGATGGCTACTGGCGCGGCCTCGGGAAGATAGCCAACAGTACGCTCGCCCTGAGAGAGCCATTCCGCC
>CAZGRF010000083.1:0-11358 GCA_964527825.1 uncultured Pirellulales bacterium | reverse complement strand
TGTACCTCCTTTCACCAGTTGGTGGTAGACAAGGGACGCCGACCGACAGGTCGCACCACGCCATACGGCTGAGGTTGCCAATCGAAATTCGTGGCCCGACGGCGCTCACCGGCCCTCTTGAAACGATGCAGAACCGGCGAGTCTTCGGCGAAATCCCTCTCGGTAAACAGGAGCAAGGTGCCACCGATGCGAATCCGGTCTCGGTCGGTCAGCACGGTTTCACAGGTGATCCTTTCGCTGTTGACGAACACGCCGTTCCGACTGGCCATGTCGATTGCCCGATAGGTGTTCGTTTGCCTGTCGAAGCGGATCTGCAGATGTTTGCGCGAGACCGAATCGTCCAGGATTTGAATGGGCAGCGATTCACCCCGACCGATGACATTGGTTCGGCGGCCCAAAGGGTAATACTCGCCCCGGCGATCACCCGATGTAACCACTAACGTTGCCATTCTTGCACCATCCTTTCCGTCTTCTGATTCGCCGCTGGTTCTCTGAACGTGGATACGCAAGACTGACGGCGGCATTGCGCGGCGTCGGGGGAAGAATCACGGAAGACTTGCAGCGGTCCAGCTCGCCAAGAAGGCAGAGCGCTGCTGAGAAGCAACCCGAACGCCGCGGCGGGGACCCTCAGTCCCCCATCGTCTCGTCGGAGCCTGGGTCTGCGTCGACATCGGCCGTTGGGTTCTTGGTGATCTCGGCAATGAGGGTGGTGGCGTAGCAGCCGGGGCCGAGCTCGAAACGCAGTTCCAGGTAGGAGCCGAGGTCGTCGTCGCCGGTCGCGACGCCGACGTTGCGGGGCTGGAAGCGCAGAGGCCGGCGTCCGCCGCGTGCGCCGAGGCGTTTCATCTGGCGGAACTGCGTTTCGCCAAGCCCTTCCGCCTCCAGGATGGGGTCCTCGATCTCGGCGGCTGGGCCGGTTAGGCGCGTGGTGCGCTGGCCCAGCAGCGGACCGGTGGGACTGATCTCGAAGCGATCGCAGCGAGGCTGCTCTACCGCGGCGTCCTCGACCTGAAAGCACGCGCCGTTGTCGTGCTTGTACGCCATGTCGCCGGTGAGCAGCTTGTCGATATCGGGCATGCGGGCCGAGAGCACGCGATTGAACAAAGACGACTGGTAGGCCGAGACGAAGAAGCCCTTGAGGTGCTTGTCCATGACGTGGAAGGCACGGTTCTTGCTGCCGCGGTTGACGACCAGGGCCTTGAGGATGCGGCGGCGCTCCGGGATCTGCCTGGGCCAGATGTCCAGTGCCTCCTGGTAGCGGCCCTCGGCGTAGAACGTGCGGGCCTGGAGCATCACGGCGCTGTCGAGCCGCGGATCGGGCCGGCCGATGAACAGGTCGATGACACGGGTTGGGTCGTTGTCGATCACGGCTCGGCCGAGGAGATGATTGTCGACACGATTGCCGAACCGCTGCGGGCCGAAGTAGTTCGGCACACCTTTGCGGGTCAGGATCGCGAGCACTTGCTCGGCCGTTTGTGCAGCCTGCTCTATCGGTACCGTCGTTTGGCGCAGGCGGACGACGAACCGATTGCCCCGCAGGTGGCCGGGCTTGAGCTTGTTCGTGTGACGCGTGACCTCCAGAATGCGGAGGTCGGCAATGCTGGCGCGTTCGAGCCGCTCGGGCTCGATGTGCTCGACGGAGATCCACTGCCGCGTCACCGCGTGCGTGTCCTTCAGGCCCGCCGCGCCGATATGCCGGGGCGACGTGCCCAACGCCTGGGCGATGCGACTAAGGGCCTCGCGCGTACCCAGGCCCTTCTTCTCGATGAAGGCATACGTGTGCGTGCCTGAGCCGCTGGCCTCGTACAGCGGCAACTCCTCAACGAAGAAGTCTTCCGGGCGCATCTTGATGACTCCGCCGGTGCCGGGAAAGTCAGCGGTGAGAAAGGCAGGCGCGTCAATCATAGGGATTTACGATTCATGATTTACGATTTACCATTGAGGGCAGGCGCAAGTCTTACGCCGCCAGTCGAATCATAAACGGTAAATCGCAAATAGCAAATAAGAAATGATGTTCAAGAACCGACGACGCAAGAAGATCGCGAGCCGGCCCTTTCCATCGGAGTGGCTGGCAATTCTCCGGAAGAATGTCCCACTCTATCAGTTTCTGCCACAGGCCGATCAGGCCGAACTGCTGCGCCACACGCAGATCTTCCTGGCGGAGAAGCGGTTCGAAGGGTGCGGCGGGCTGGAAATCACCGATGAAGTCCGGGTCACCATCGCGGCCCAAGCCTGCGTGCTCTTGCTGCACCGAAAGACGGACTACTATCCGGGCCTGTCTACGATACTGGTCTACCCTCACAGCTACGTGGCGGACAGGGCTCGACACTTCGCGGGGGGCGTGATTGTCGAGGGCCGGGACGTACGGCTGGGTGAGTCGTGGCATCATGGGTCGGTCGTGTTGTCCTGGTACGACGTGCGGCGCGGCGCCGCCAATATCCGTGACGGGCACAACGTTGTCTTTCACGAGTTCGCTCACCAGCTCGACAGCACGTGGGGCAGGGGCGACAATACGCCGGTCCTACGGGACAGCGCCAGCTTTCTCGCCTGGGCCCGAGCATTGGGCCAGGATTTCGAGCAGTTCAGACGCGAGGCCGAACGCAACCGCGCCGAGGTCCTCGACGACTACGGTGCGACCGAGCCGGCCGAGTTCTTCGCGGTCGCGACCGAGTGTTTTTTCGAGAAAGCCGGCCAGATGAGAGACGTTTATCCCCGCTTGTACGAGGAGTTGAAACGCTTCTACCAGCAGGACCCGGCCTCATGGTGAACACGCGCCACCGCCGGTGCAACAGGCCGGACCGAAACCGTGCTGCCACAAAGGCATTGCATTTCGCTCGGTTTTATCGTATGTTCTGCGGCGTTGTGACGCCGGTGCCGCCGGGCAGGCGTCACAGTCGATTGCGTCAAACCGTGAGTTGCGACTATTCCGATCCGGTGGATCGTAGGGTGGAACAGGACTATGGAGAACCATCGAAAGAGCAAGATCAAGAAGAAGCGAAAGTCAGGATTCCGGGCCCGTATGCGGACCCGGGGCGGCCGCAAGATTATCAACAAGCAGCGTCGCGCCCGCGCCAAGCGATAGTGACGTGTCCTGTCCTACCGGGCGAAAACCTGAGCTTCCAGCAGAGCCTCAATGTCACTGAGGCGGCTTTGGGCCAGCAGCGTCTGGGCTAGGGCCTGGGCCTCGTTGATCGAGGTCGCCATGACGGTTTGCTGGGTCCGCAATAGGTAGGCGGGATCGACACTGAGGGCCCGGACGCCGATACCAAGGAGGAACGGAACATACCGCTGCTGGTGTGCCATGTCGCCGCAGACCGACACCTCGCAACGGTTCTCGACGGCGCAGCGCACCACGCGATTCAGGGCGCGCAGCACGGACGGATGGTGCGGCATATAGAACTCGGCTACGCTGTCGTTTGTCCGGTCCACCCCCAGCATGAACTGGATGAAGTCGTTCGTGCCGATCGAGAAGAAATCCGCCTCCTTGGCGAAGTCCTCGATGAGATCCACCACGGCCGGCAGCTCAACCATCATTCCCAGTTTGGGCTTGCCGTTGTGTGTGATCCCTTGCCGGGCCAGGGCGTCGATGGAGTCGAGCACTACGCCGCGCGCCTCGCAGAATTCATCCACGGAGGAGATCATTGGAAACATGATGCGCAAGTCACTTTGCTCGCCGGCACGAAGAATAGCGCGGATTTGCTCGGCGAAGATCGTCTTGTTCTGCAGGGAAAAACGAATTGACCGCATGCCCATCGCCGGGTTCTGTTCCTGGATGTCATGGTAGTACGACAGGATTTTATCCCCGCCCGCGTCGAGCGTGCGGTAGGTGACGGGCTTACCCCGCATGGCGTCGGCAAGCTTGCCATAGATGACGAATTGTTCCGCCTCCGAGGGAAAGGTGGTGCGAACGATGAACGGAAACTCGGTGCGATAGAGACCGACCCCGTCACAACCCAACTCGCAGGCCGGCTTCAGGTCGGTCAGCAGGTTGATGTTGGCCAGCAGGTGAACCCGGACGCCGTCGCGAGTCAGGGTCTGCGGCTTTATCAGCTTCTTCTGCTCGGCCAAAGTCAGTCGGACGCCCTGCTGGGCGTGGAATTTCTCCAGGATCTCGTCGTTCGGATCGACGTAGAGGTTGCCTACCTCGGCGTCCACGAGAATGGGTGTACCGTCCGGCACGTTGAGCAGATCGAACGTGTCGCAGATGACCATCGGCACGGCGAGGGATCGAGCCAGAATGGATATGTGAGAGGTGACGCCGCCGCCCACCAGCACCACGGCACTGGCCCCTTCGGACGAAAGCTTCAAGAGATCGGAGGGAAACAGCTCCCTCGTAATGACAACGTGATCCCGGGAGACGTAGGTCTCGTCGCTCCGGCTGATCAGGTTGTTGACCAGCCGAACGGCGAGGTCCTCAATGTCGTTGACCTTCTCACGCATGTAGGCGCCGTCGCTGGCGAGAAAGCCTTGCATGTAGTGACGCGCCACTTCGGCCACGGCGACCGGCGGTTTGGCGCCGCTCTCGATAAGGCCGACGATCTCGCCGATGAACTCCTTGTCCTTGAGAATCATCAGGTGAGCGGCAAAGATGAGCGAGGCCGCGTCGGAGAGCTTCTCCTCCACCCGTTCTTGAAGCGCCTCGAGCTGGGAAGCGGTGCGTGTCACGGCCTCGTGGAAGTCCGCCAGCGTGTATTCCGCGTCGAAATCGTGACGCAGGAGATATGTCAGGCTCTTCTGCTTGTCGATCACCTGGGCAGGAGCGTAGGCGAACCCCTCCGCGGCGACCTTGCCCTTGATGAACTTGAGTTCGACCGACGATGCCATGACAGTTGCCTGATGCGGCTCGTGCATTCCCATAAGGAACTGGGCGTTCTCGATGATGTTGGCAAGCTGGGATGCGACCGTCTCCAGGGCCGTGACATCGGGTGCGGTGAAGCACTCGCCGGTACCACGCTGAAGGACGAGCACGCCCATCTTGGAGACGCCGCGCGCGATCGGCAAAGCCAAGAAGGCGTCGTAGCGCTCCTCGAAGATGCCCGGGAAGTACTTGTAGTGCGGGTTGCGACTGGCATCTTTCTCGCAGACGGTCTGCATCTGCTGCAGCGCCAGGCCGGTCAGCCCCTGGCCCAGCTCCAGACGAACCTTTCCCACCGATTCAGGGTTGAGCCCCTTCGTCGCGCGCAAGGTCAGCAGACGTTCCTCCGGGTTGTAGAGATAGATCGAGCAGACGGCCGACTGCGTGCGCGCCGCCACCATCTGAACCGCCTTGTCCAGCAGTGTCTCAATGCTGGCGCTTTCACGAAAGAGATGATTCAACTCGTTTATATCGTACAGGAGTTGTTCGCCGTCCATTTGTCTGCTCCGACCGGCACGCCGTCCTGCCACGTGCCGCACATCATCTGCATTGCTTGTCTTTCTACTGGTAATCAGACCCGCAGGTTCATCGGCCCCGCGCAAGGCAGTATCTATGGCCTCTGTCAGTCGGGCCATCAATCGTGCGTCTGGCAAATCCGGCGCCATTATCGTCCGCGCCGGGTAAGCGGGACGCGACTAGCCCTCGACAACGAAGACGATATCGTAGGGGGCCTCCTCCTGCCCACGCCGCCTCGGCTGGCGCTCCTGGCCCGCGTCGTCCGTCCTGTCCTGGCCGACGCTGTAGACAACGTAGCCCGGATCAAGCTCGCGGTAACGCAAGGGCCGGCCGTCGAAGGGGTCTGCCGGGACCTTCTGCACGAAGGTCGGCACCAAGTCGGCAAGCGTCTCAGGCAGTTGCCCGTTTGCCAGACGATAGCGCTCAACCGCCACCGCCGTGCGCGTCACCTGCAATCGCGCCAAATTGTCGAGGTCAAGAACAGTCACCCGGCCGAAAGCAGGGGCCAACCAGTCCGTAAGCGAAGAGACCACGGAGCCTTCTCTCTGTTCGGCCTCGACCGCTGCAACCGCCTCCTGGCGGCGGTGAGGCTCGATCTGTGCAATCGCGATGTAATCAGCAGCATGGTCCAGGTACCGGATGAGGCCCAAGTCCAGCAGACCCAGCGCCCGGCTAATCTCAAGCAAAATCCTGGGAGGCCCGCCCACACCGCTCGCGGCGTGCGGATCGCGAAGCATTTCCAATCCGAAGCACCGATCAGCGGCAAAGGCCCGCGACATTGCGTTAGGATCACAAGAGGCTATCACTGCCGCCTCGATCCCGGCGAGCTGAGGATCGGTCAATTCGAGCCTGTTGAGGACGCGCTCCAAAGCCTGACCGGCAGCCGTATTGCAGGTACAGCGTACCAACTGCGAGATGATCACCGGCTCGCGACGCAGTGAGCGGGCCAGGCCGTAACCCGACAGTACGGCCTGGGTCGCGGCCTCAGACTCTCTCTGCTCGGCGCACAAAGTCGCCTCGAGAACCAGCAGACGCGCGGCGCTGCGGATGCTCGACAGATGCGACAACATCACATTCTCGCCCTGCGTCAGATCGATGGGGTAACGGCAGTCGGGAATGGCAGCGCCCTGGCGGAGTAGCCCAAGCGCTTTGCGGTTGTCGTCGAGCAGTCGAGCCACCTTTGCCAGCGTCTGTTCGTCCAAGGGCTGCGTTCGCGCCGGCAGTTGCGCCGCCCTGCCAAAGAAAGGCATGCCCTCGGCTTCTTCGCCTTCGGGGATTTGGAGATATGTCAGACCTGTCGTGATGTAGTCGGCAGCGTTCTCGGCATACGCGGGTATCGTGTACCACGCGTCGAGCTCGGAGACTGTGACGGGATAGCCGGCCGCCCGGATGGCCCTGATCCTGCTCTGAAGCTTGGCCCGAACCGCGATGCGGAAGACGCCGAAGGCAACCGCCAACACGGCCAACATGACAAGGCCAATATGCCAAAGCTTCAGCTTGCGTCTCTGCGGAGTTGTCTTCTGTTCGACCATTTCCGGTCTCCACCACATGGAGGAAGAAGCCGTTGTTCTCGTGTGACATCAATATAGCCCAAGATGCGCAGGCAGCAAATCCCAAACCGCCGGAGGAGTCATCGAGTGTCCGTGCGGATTCCCCGATATCCACGTGTCGGCCCGGCAATTTCTGACGCGTCCGGAGGATCGCACGCGAGGGGCTCCCTGCCGGGCCGACGAGCGCGATAAAAACAGTTGCACAATCGAGCCGACTCCGGCAAGATAGGAGCGATAGAGCCTCGGTTGTGTTTGCGGGTTCACCGTGGTCGGCCGCACATGACGGGTCAGAATCATCGGGGAGGCTCAACCGTTCCAGTCAAAGGGGGTGCTCATGCACAGAAAAGACATTTCCCGACGCCAGTTTATCGCGAAGACGGCCGCCATAGCGGGCGGGATACTCATGTCACCGGTTGCGGCGCAGGCCGCAACCTACGCCCCAAAGCGGACCGCCGCCGATCAGATGACGCTCGGACGGACCGGCATCAAGCTGAGCCGGCTCGGTATCGGTACCGGTACGAGGAGCGGTAACGTCCAACGGGCCCTCGGCCAGGACGGCTTCACCAAGCTGGTCCGATACGCCTATGACCAAGGCATCACCTATATCGACACTGCTGAGGCATACCGGACGCATGGGATAGTCGGTGAAGCCATCAAGGGTCTGCCCCGCGAAAAACTGTTCATCCAGAGCAAGATGCCCGGCGTGTCGCAGAATCCGCTCGAAGTCCTCGACCGCTACCGCCGGGAGCTGGGCGTCGAGTACATCGACAGCCTGCTCGTGCATTGCGTGCTTGAAGGCAACTGGGACGACAGCCACAAGCGCGTCCTCGACGCACTGCAGGAGGCCAAGGACAAACAGATCATCCGCGCGCACGGTGTCTCGTGCCACACCCTGCCGGCACTGAAACGCGCCGTCGAGCTCGACTGGGTTGACGTGCATCTGGTGCGCATCAATCCGCAAGGCGTCATGATGGATACGGCCGACGAATCGTGGAACGCCAGGAGCGACACTTCGGACGTGCCGGCGGTCATGGAACAGCTCAAGTTGATGCGCGAGAAGAAACGCGGTGTCATCGGCATGAAACTCATCGGCGAAGGCCGATTCGTCGATCCGGAAGAACGAGAGAAGGCGATTCGCTTCGTCATGCAGTCGGACGTGACCGACGCCGTGGTCATCGGCTTCAAGAGCGAGGCCGAGATTGACGAAGCTATCGCAAGAATCAACAGCGCGCTGGCCGTGACGGCGTGAGAGCCGACCAGATGTGGAAGGAGAACATCGTGAAGCGTAGCCGTCTTGCTGCCATTGCCTTGGGGACCATTGCCATGATGCTTACCGCGCTGGCCGGTTTCGCGGCCGATCAGGATAGAACCAGCCCGCAGTTCAGAAAGAGATTCATTGAGGAATTCCGGCGGACCGGCCTCAACACCACGCCGGGCGACGCGATGATGCTGCGTATTCTCGTCGAAAGCCACAGCGCCAAGCGGGGCGTGGAGGTCGGCTCATCCACCGGCTTCGGCGCAGTCAACATGGGAATCGCGTTCGAACGTACCGGCGGGCATCTCTGGACGCTCGAAATCGACCCGCGCGCCGTCAAAGAATGCCGGGAGAACCTCGCCAAGGTCGGCCTGGAGGACACCGTTACCTGCGTCGAAGGCGACGCGCTCCAGACATTGCCTGCGATCGAGGGCCCAATCGACTTCGTCTTCATCGACGCCCTCAAACAGGACTACCTCAAGTACCTCAAGTTGCTCGAACCGAAGCTGGCGCCCGGCGCCGTCGTCGTTGCCGACAACGTCATCCAATCGGCCCGGGCCATGAAGGATTTCCTCGACTATATCCAGACCAGCCCCGACTACGATACCGTCATCATTCGCGCCTCGATGGAGAAGAACGACGGCATGTCCGTCAGCTACAAGATCAGGTGAGCGCCGTCTGAAAGACCTTCTCCCTGACGGCTCACTGCGGTCAGCCCGACGGTGTGGACTCAGTCGCACCGAGGGCCTGTGAGCCCAGAAACGCGGACACCCCTCACCCGCCCATCCCCGCGAGCGTGTCCCGCCGCAATATGTGGCTGTCTGTCGCCACGTCCGTATCCTCCTGGTCGTTGTGCCGTCCCCTCGGCCCCACGAGAGAACAATAGCAGTCTGCCACAGGATGCCGCGCCCGCGGGAAAACACCGGGCATTCACAGGATTCCGTCGCCGGCGAGGAGGTCGTAGAGGTCGCGGAGGCAATCGCGGATGTTGCCCTGGTGTTCCGTGTAGAGGCGGTCGAGCAGGCTGGGGGGGATGTCATGGCCCGGCGGGAGGAGGTCGTCCACGATCTCTCGCAACAGCGCGGGCGTGGTGCGGCATTCGATCAGTGTGGGGAAGCGGCCGCGACGATGCGTGGTGATGACCAGGCCGCGGGCATGTTGGATCGTGCGGTGGCGCAGCAGCCGCCAGGACGAGGGGCTGACGGCGTCGGCGCCGTCGAGCAGGACGATTTCGTCGGGCGGCAGTTCCGAGAGCAGGTGGCGGCAGGCCGCGTCGGTGAAGGGATGCGTGTCGTTGACGAAGACCATCCGCGTCGCGAAGCCTTTGCGTTCGAGAGCGCCCTGGAGGTCTTCGAGCAGCATGGTCTTGCCGGAGCCTTCCGGACCGACGATGGCCGCTCGGTAGTTCAGCTTGTCCAGCCGCACGAGTATCTGCTCGAACGCGGTGTCGAGCGGCCGATAGCGAATGCGATGCACGCATTCGACACCGAAAGGGTTGTCACGAGCTCTCATACCGTGCGGTCCAAGACGATTTCGCGCCCGGTGGGCGAGATGGTGATTTCGTGACGCACGGTCTGCTCGCCAGGCGAAGACGTCAGCTCGATCACCCAGATCAGTGAGATGAGTCTGCCTGAGAAACTATAAGGTCCATAGGGCAAGGTGAAGGCGAAGTCCTGCGAGCCGAAGGAGCCCGGATTGTCGATGGGGATCGTCTCGACGACGCCGACGTCGCGCGTGCCCTTGCCCGCAGTGTACCACAGCAGTGACAGATCGAAACGACGCGGGTTGGCCTCCAGGTTCCACTGCACGGCGCCGCGCGCCGTTTCGCCCGGGGCAAAGCTGGTCTTGCTGTCACGCAGATCGATGTTGAGCTCACTCATACGGCTCTCTCTCGCTCAGCGCGTCGCCGGCACGACGCTGATCTGGAACGATTCCTTCACATCGGGCCAGCGCTTGATGTCGCCCCGGACGTCCAGGCTCCAGATGATCTTGTTATTGTCGGCCTCGAACGAGTGCATCGTGTCCTGGGGAATGATGAACCCCACCTGCCCGGAGGCTATCGCGCCGAGGTTTGCCGTTCGATACAATTCCATCTCATAGAAGGTGTTCCTGTCCGTGTACGTGCGCGTGCCCCGCTGATACGTCGCCTGCTCGATGCCCTGCAGCTTTACCGTCAGCTCGCTGATGCGACTGACCTGGCCTGAAAGGCGCCAGCGCAGCTCCGCCGCCCCGCCCAGCGGAATCGCCGCCGAGCGGACCTCCAGTCTTGGACGCGGATTGAACAGAGCCAGGAACTGGTAGACAACGTACGCCAACATGCCGAGACCGATAGCCACGAACGGCACCGAGAACAACGTCAGGAACCAGTTCGGCTGTCCGTGCCGGAAGCCGTCAACCACCTCGGCCACCAGAAAGGAAATGATGCCATTCCAGAACAACGCGATGAGGATCGCGATGATCAGCTTCGCCAAGGGCGAATATCTGGGCTTCAAGACGGCCGGACCGGTAGCGCTTGGGCGCAGCAGCGAAGCGTCACGAAAGGCCGTTCGTTGCTTGCCCCGCAAGGTATAGTAGACGCCGCCGAGACCGACGAGCAGAAACGGCAGCGGGAACAGGGCGAGGAGCAGCTTGGCGTGAAAGCCGCGTTTCAGGATCGCTTCGGCCGGGTTGGCGGGATTGACGAAGCAGATCGGGTTCGCGGCGGTTCGGTAGCGCTCCACGACGCGGGCCTTGCTCTGTCGGCCGCTGGAGAAGCCGCCCATAAAGTCATAAGCGTCGTTCTGGTAGGTCTGGCCATTGAATTTGTACTCGTAGAAGATATACACGCTGTACGTGGTGCTGTCGTCGCCCTCGTGGCTACGGACTTCGGCGCGGAGTACCTTGCAGGGCGTTTCGATCCACGAGCGAGCGTCGAGGGTCTTGGCAATCGGCTTGATGCCGAGCGGGTAGAGCATGCCCAATCCGGCGATAGCGAAGATGCCAAAGAAGGCGGCCAGACCGTACTTGCCCTTCTTGCTCTTGGCGATGGACTTGGCTGCAATCGGCTTAGCAGCCTTGGCCTTGACGAGCCACGTGCCGTAGAGCCCCCCTGCTCCGATCAGCACGAACACCAGCGGAAGGAGAATGCACAGGCCTGTCGCCAGGCTCTCGCGCTGGAGCACGGACTCGGTCGGATTCTCCGC
>CAZGRF010000082.1:0-11363 GCA_964527825.1 uncultured Pirellulales bacterium | reverse complement strand
ATACGAGTATCCCAACGGTCTTCGCATCGAGTACATGGGTGCCCAAATCGATGGCATCTCGGATCGCAACGACCAGCGTCTGGCCGGAGCGAAGGGGTCGGTCTATATGGATTTCGGCGTGGCTCGCTTCGAGGGCGCCGGTGCCGCGGAGATTGCATGGGATCAGGTCAACCCGTGCTTGACAGCACACGCAGATCAGATTACGGCGATTCGTCGGGACCAGCGGTTGAATGAGGGCCGGCGGATCGCTGAAAGCACCCTGACCTCGATCATGGGTCGGATGAGCGCATATACGGGTCGCGCCATGAAATGGGATTGGGCGCTGAACACCTCGAAACTGGACCTGAGTCCGCCGGCGTACGAATTCGGCGATCTGCCCATACCGGCGCCGGCGATTCCGGGTAAGACGCCCTTGGTCTAACGCCGGGGCCGGTGCATTCCTGAACTTCAACTGCAGAAAGCGCGGAACGATGAAAGCAATCTTGGTAAAAAGAACGGTGGTGGTGTTCTTCGTGACGCTGTCTGTGGTTGCGTTGTTCATTACCCCTATTGCAGCAGCCCAGAGCGGGGATGCGGTTGTCCCCAAGGAGAAAATCGTCCTGTTCAACGGGAAGGACTTCACGGGCTGGAAGCTCTTCGTACCCGATCCGTCTCACGATGTCTCGAAGACCTGGTCGGTCAACGACGGGATCCTGCGTTGCGAAGGTCAGCCGGCCGGCTATATGCGAACCGCGACCTCGTATGCCGACTATCATCTGCACGTCGAATGGCGCTGGCCGGCTCGGCCAGGGAACAACGGCGTGCTCATCCACAATAGCGGCGCTGATACGGTCTGGCCCAGGAGTCTGGAGTGCCAGTTGCAGTCCGGCAACGCCGGCGATTTTTGGGTCATCGGTGGTTTGGAGACGGCCGAACACGCCAAGGGCGGGCCACGCGTCAGCGACCGCCGGACCCGCAAGCTCCACGACAGCAGTGAGAAGCCGCCGGGCGAGTGGAACGCCTACGATATCATCTGCAAGGATGACTGGGTCGTGGTGCTCGTCAACGGCATCCTGCAGAACGTCGCGACCAAGTGCTCGGAAAAGAGCGGCAGGATCTGCCTCCAAAGCGAAGGCGCTGTGATCGAGTACCGCAACGTCACCCTTGAACCGGTGGGGTAGTACGGATTCGGAAGACTCCGTGTGCAGTTGTCAGATACAGCACAGGAGTTCTTCGTAGGGCGCATGGCCCACAGGAATTGCGTGGCGGCGAGCGAACCGTTGCGGCAGCCGGGCGTAACCTGATGAGATGATTTGTCGGACGCAGGCAAGCCGAGGTCACCCGCATCCTCTCGGCAGAGCTTTCGCGGGGTGGCCCAACGATGATGAAGATGGAGGCGACCCGATTCGGAAATGTCACCACTCTTATTGATCGGCATCACGATATTCGGAGGCTTCGTGGGAGGCGAAGTCGCCAAACGCCTGCGCCTGCCCAAGGTCACAGGCTACATCCTCGCGGGTGTGCTCTTGAATCCTGGGATTCTGGGCATCATTCCCGAGGACTTCCCTAAACACACCGACGTTGTAACCAACATTGCCTTGAGTTTCATCACGTTTTCCGTCGGCGGAACGCTCCTGTTTTCGCGCATTAGGAAACTGGGCAAGAGCATTCTCTCGATTACTGTCTTCGAAGCGGAGGCGGCTTTTCTCGTCACGGCTGTCGGCATAGCCCTTGTGGGGCCTTTCCTGCTGCGCGGCCCTGGATCAAGCTGGCTGGCGACGTACATCCCTATCGCACTGCTCATGGGTTGCCTGGCGTCCCCCACCGACCCGTCCGCCACACTGGCGGTCGTGCACGAATACCGAGCCCGTGGAGAGGTGACCTCGACGATTCTCGGTGTCACGGCACTCGACGATGTGACGGGAATCATCAACTACAGTATGGCCATCGCGGTAGCGCAGATTCTGGTCATGCACGAGAGCCTCAACCTCTCGTCGGCGATCCTCGCCCCGGCGCGAGAGATCTTCGGTGGGGTCCTTCTCGGCATTGCCTTTGGCTTCGCGTTCAACCTGCTGACACGCGTACTGCGCCGGGACACGGAAGGCGCGATCATCGTCGCGGTACTGGCGATGCTCTTGCTTTGCTTCGGAGCTGCGACGCTCATCCGTGTCGATGAGCTTCTGGCGACAATGACGATGGGCCTGATCGTTGTCAACTACGACCCCCTGAGCAAGAAGATCTTCAAGGTACTGGAGCGGTACACGGAAGAGCTGGTTTTTGTCCTCTTCTTCACCCTCAGCGGCATGAACCTGGATTTCTCCGTGCTCGCGCACAACCTGCTTCTGGTTCTCTTCTTCGTGATATTCCGTTCGTGCGGAAAGGTGCTGGGAGCGACTGGTGGTGCGGCGTTGGCGCGCTCTTCGGCCAAGGTGAAGAAATACGTCGCCGGAGGCCTCATCCCGCAGGGGGGCATTGTCGTGGGCCTGGCGCTGCTGATGCAGCAGAATTCGGCCCTTGCGGCTATCGCCAATATTGTCATCAGCGTCATCATTGGTTCGACGATTGTTCACGAGCTTGTCGGACCTATCGTATCGAAAGCGGCGATCAGGGCGGCTGGGGAAATCCCGGCCGGATAATCGAAGCATCTTCCACGGGAACGTCGGTAGCCGACGGTCCTTCCGGGTCGCAGCGTTGTCCCAGTTGATTGAGTTGGGGATCTGCCTTACAATTTCCGGCCCAGATTCATGTCGCGCCAGCATCGGCTGGGCGGGGCTCTTGAACCGGGTCAACTGTCGAGAAGTATTGACCACATCATGAGAGTATTCATAGCAGCAAGCTGTGGTTTCTGCCCGGGTGTGCGCAACGCCATTAGCACGGCGGAGAAGACACTGGCAGAGGCCAAAGGAAAAGAGTCAGTTTACAGCCTGGGTCCGATAATTCACAACAAAGACGAGGTGGAAAGGCTGGCCAGGGCCGGCCTGCGGACCGTGGCTTCTGTGGCGGAGATCGATCGTGGAACGGTTCTGGTTCGCTCGCACGGCGTGGCCCCGAAGGAGCTTGATCGGCTCAAGGAAAAGGGGCTCCGCATTGTGGATGCAACTTGCGTTCTGGTCAAGCGTGTCCAGCAGATTGCTGCCCAGCTTGAGGTTGAGGGTTATGAGGTTGTTATTATCGGTGAGGAGAATCATCCGGAGGTGCAGGGTGTGGTCGGCTGTGTCAAAGACGTTGTGGTCGTGGCCGGCGAGGGCGATCTCTGCAAGTTGCCGGGGGATGGGAAGCTTGGGATCGTCTGCCAAACCACGCAGAGCCCCGAGCATTTTGGGCGGATGCTGGGAGCCATCGCACGCGGCAGCTTCCGGGAGTTGAAGGTGATCAACACCCTCTGCAAAGAGGCTGTCAAGCGGCAGGAATCCGCCATCGAGTTGTGCAAGCAGGTGGAGATCATGTTCGTGCTGGGTGGGCTTCACAGTGCCAACACCCGCCGGCTGGCGGAGTTGTGCAAAAAACACAACCAATCGACGTTTCACTTGCAGAACTGGGACGAACTTGATAAAAAAGTGGTTTTTGGCAAGGAGGTTGCCGGGGTGACAGCCGGTGCGTCCACGCCGAATTGGATCATCGACGAGTTCGTCAGGCATCTCGAAGGGTTCGGCGAAGGAAGCTGAGGCAACGGTTGCCTTGGAGTTCGGTAAAGCGTGTTTCTGCTGCGTGGGCAGAAACGTTCCAATAGCGATTTGGATTCATGTAGCACGGCAAGGAGACCTGTCGGCGTGTATGTGGGGCGTTGGCTGGTCGCAGAATGAAACTCCACAGGGGAATTCACGTTTATGGTAGATCGAAACATTGTCAATAAGCTGGGGCTGTCCGAGGAAAAACTGCAAGAGCAGATTGGCGAGATGTTTGGCGAGGGGGAGAACCAGTATCTCGAACAGATCCTGCAAAAGAAGGTCGACTCGCGTCTGCCCGGGACGATTCTGAAGGGCACGATTGTCACCCAAATCGGCAACGACGTGATCGTCGAGGTTGGCCTCAAAAGTGAAGGCGTCGTGGACGCCGGCGAATTCAGCAGTCCTGACGAGATTACGCCGGGCAAGGAAATCGAGGTCTTGCTTGAAGACACGGACTCAGACGGCGGGCTGATTCTGCTGAGCAAACGCAAAGCCGATACGATTCGCGGATGGGAGTTCATCATCAACACCAAGAAGGAGGGGGATGTCGTCTCGGGCAGGGTCATCCGTCGCATCAAGGGTGGGCTTCTCGTCGATATCGGTGTGCCCGTGTTCCTGCCGGCCTCGCAGGTCGATATCCGCAAACCCGGGGACATCAGCCGTTTCATCGGCAAAGAGGTCGAATGCAAAATCCTCAAGATCGACGTCGACAATCGCAATATCGTGGTTTCGCGTCGCAAACTCATCGAAGAGGAGCGAAGGGCCAGCAAGGAGAGAATCCTCAGCGACATCGAGGTCGGTCAGCTTCGCAAGGGCGTTGTCAAGAACATCGCGGACTTCGGCGTGTTTGTCGATCTCGGCGGCTTGGACGGGCTGCTGCACATCTCCGATCTGAGCTGGGGCCGTATATCTCATCCATCGGAGGTAGTGGACCTGGACCAGGAGATCGAGGTTGTCGTCATCGGTGTGGATAAGGACAGCGAGAAGATCTCGCTGGGCCTCAAGCAGAAGACGCCCAGCCCGTGGGAAGATGTCGAGGAAAGGTACCCGATCAATGTGAAGGTCAAGGGCAAGGTCGTCAATGTCATGAACTACGGTGTCTTCGTCCGGCTGGAAGATGGCATCGAGGGCCTCGTGCACATCAGCGAGATGAGTTGGACGCGGCGGTTATCGCATCCGAGCGAGCTGGTCAACCTCGGCGACGAGATCGATGTTGTCGTGCTCAGTATCAACAGGGAGAAACAGGAGATCTCTCTGGGCATGAAGCAGACGGAGCAGAATCCGTGGGAGCTGGCCGCGCGCAAGTATCCCGCCGGCACCGTGGTCACGGCCGTCGTCCGCAGCATGACCAACTTCGGCGCCTTCGTGGAGATCGAGCCAGGCGTCGACGGGATGATCCACATTTCCGACCTGAGCTGGACCCGCAAGTTCGGGCACCCGAGCGAAGCCCTGCAGAAGGGCCAGGAAATCAAATGCGTCGTTTTGGAGGTAAACGAGGAGAAGCAGCGGATCTCTCTGGGCATCAAGCAGATGACGGAGGACCCGTGGATTCGGGCGATTCCCGAGAAGTATATCCCCGGGCATATCATCAAAGGCAAGATTGCCAAGCTCACGAATTTCGGCGCGTTTGTGGAATTGGAGCCGGACCTTGAGGGCTTGCTTCATATCTCAGAATTGGCGGACCACAAGATCGACAAGCCGCAAGATGTCGTCAAGCCTGGCGATGAGGTCGAGATCAAGATTCTCAAGGTCGATCCTGAGGCCCGTAAGATCGGCTTGAGCCTGCGACGAGTCCAGTGGGCCGCTGAGGAGCACGCTTCCGCTGCCCCGCCGGCGCCGAAGCCAAAGGAGCAAACCTCCTACTCCAGCGGCGGTGATACGCTCGGCATACAAATCCGCCATGTCGAGCCCCCAGGCGAGGCGGAATCCGAGCCGCCGGAAGGTGAAGCTTGATCGGCGCCGGCTGCTGCGCCGGTCCGGCATCTCCGATATGCCATTTCCAGGGACCTCCGAACCGTGGGGGTCCCTTCTTCTTGACCGCATAGGATTATGTTGATCTGGGCAGGATGACGTTATGATTGCCGCCGATATGGCCGAAAGCTATAATGGCGCAGGTAGTCTGTAATAGTACGTGCATAATACGTCATCATTGAAGGGTCATAGGCATGTTGCTCTTCATCTTCAGAGTCCTTTTCTGGCTCGTCCTCGTCGCATTCATGATCGCGAGCGTCAGTTCGACGGAGATCGCCAGGGAGGCGGCAGACAAGCAGGCGAATTTCACCGGGGTCCTGATAGTGGGGTTCGGCTTGGGGGTATTCGTGTTCCTCCTGGATATCCTAACGCCCCGTCGCAAGCTCGGGGCCTTGGCCGGCGTGTTCTTCGGGTTGTTGGTCGGCCTGCTTATCAGCGGGGCCTTGGCGCCTATTGCAGAACTGATCAACCAGTCGTATGCGATCAATCTGAGCGACGCGGCCGTCAATGCGATCAAGTGGATCATCGGCATTTGCATCTGCTATCTGACCATCACGGTTGTGATGCGCACCAAGGACGACGTCCGTTTTGTCATCCCTTACGTTGAGTTTGCCAAGCAGACGAAAGGCGCCCGTCCGATTGTCCTGGACACCTCGGCGATTGTGGACGGCCGCATCGCGGATCTGTGTGACAGCCGCGTGTTCGATGCCCCGATCGTCGTGCCCCGGTTCGTACTCAACGAGCTACAGCTTATCGCGGATTCGGCGGACAAGCTCAAGCGCAACCGCGGCCGACGGGGATTGGATGTGCTCAAGAGGATGCAGTCGAGCTCGGCCATCGACATCGAGATCGACGAGACCACCGCGGCTGAGATCGAAGGGGCCAAGGGTGTTGACCAGAAGCTTCTGCTGTTCACCAAGGCGCGCAACGGCCGCTTGGCTACCACGGATTACAACCTCACCAAGGTCGCCCAGGTGCGCGGCGTCGATGTAATGAACATCAACGATCTGGCCAGCTCGCTGAAGGTAGTGGTTTTGCCTGGCGAGACGATGCAGGTCAAGATCGTCAAGCCCGGCGAGGAGGCGGATCAGGGCATCGGCTATCTCGATGATGGGACAATGATTGTGGTTGAGGGGGGCCGTAACAAGATCGGCAGGGAGGTGCTGATTAGTGTCACCAGCTCGCTGCAAACCTCTGCGGGCAAGATGATCTTCGGCCGGTTTGAAGCGTTCGCGTCCATGGAGAGAAACAGCGGTCGCGGCCGTGCACCAAACGACCGGCCGACGCGCGCTTCCGCTCGCTCCTGAGCGGGCGCCGTCTACGATCCCCGCGCGGGGCGCATCAGCGGGCGAACGCACGCAACGAGGCCCAGCCCATACCCGACTGCGAACAGCCGCGGGTGGAAGTGCGCCGCGTAGTCGGTTTCGGTGATGTGCGTACCTCCCAGGCAGAAACTCAGGACGAGAACCACCGATGCCACCGCCCAACCGATCCAGTCGGTTCTCTTGATGGCCAGCGGGCTGCCTCGCGCGGAACGCTGGAGAACCACCACCGCGAATGCGAACATTGCTGCTGAGACGAGGATGGGACAGAGGACCGGGCTGGCCCACACGGAGGGGATCAGAAACAGGATGTCCCAATCCATGAGCGACGCGGGCCAGTTCAGCAAGACCTTCAGCCAGACATAGTAGAAGATGTCCCACACGGCGAAGATAACCAGGAAATAGGCGGTGCGTTCCTGTCGCGTGGCGCCGAAGAACCAGGCAGCGGCAACGATCAATACCAGGGTGGCGGCCTCGCGTCCGATCTCGGTCAGCAGCAGGCGCTTGCCCAGCGTTGTCACGCCGAACACTTCAAGTGGGAAGTCGAAACCGTTGGGGTGGAATATGACCCGCAGATAGACGACCACTGCGGATTCGATATAAGCGAATGCGACGCTGAACGCGATGGCGATGAGGAGCTTCTTAAGCATGTCCCTACAGCTCTGCAACCGCAGCTAACAATCTTGGGATGATCTCCGCTTCAGCTACGACCGCGACCTTCCGACCGTGGACGTAGAGATACGCCTTGTCCTTCGCGGCGCAGACGGCCACGTCGGCATCGGCCGCCTCCCCCGGCCCGTTGACCACGCACCCCATCACGGCCACGCGGCACGGCTGGGCCACGCGGCGCAGCGCCTTCTTCACTTGCCGGGCCAGCTTGATGATGTCGATCTCAGCACGCCCACAGGTTGGGCAGACAATCAGCTCCGGGATTGAGCGTTCCTGCAGGCCCAGGGACACCAGGATCTGCCTGGCGATTTCGGTCTCGACCACCGGACCGCCGGCCACGCTGACACGGATAGTGTCGCCGATACCCTCCGCCAGCAGGGTCCCCAAGGCTATCGCCGACGGGATAGTCGCGTCCTCGGGCAGACCTGCGTGCGTCAGCCCCAGGTGCATCGGATAGCTGAACGCCTCGGCGATGGCTCGGTTAACCTCGATAGTCCGCAGCGTGTCGGCGCTCTTGGCACTGAGCACGAGTTGGTCAAACCCGCGTTTCTCGAACAGGCGAACATAGCTTTTCATCTCCTCGAGCATCAACGCCGTTCTCTTCTCGGGGGGGACAGGCGCTGTCTTGAGGTTTCGAATGCTGGCTTCGTTGACCCCGATCCGAACGGCGACCTTGTGCTGTTTGGCGGCGTCGATGATTCGGCCGATATCGTCAGGGTCCTTGATGTTGCCCGGATTGAGACGAATCTTGGCCGCGCCGGCCTCAATGGCCTCGATGGCCCGGTCCGGACTGAAGTGGATGTCCGCGACGAGCGGGACCTTCACCTTCGCTACGATCTGCGCGAAGGCCAGGGTGTCCGCCCGGCGGGGGACCGCGATCCGCACCAGAGTGCAACCGGCCCGCGCCAGGCGATTGACTTGCCGCACGCAGCGCGCCACGTCTGTCGTGGGGACTTTGGTCATCGACTGGACGACGACCGGGACCGCCGAACCGATCTTCACTGGGCCTGCTGAGATAGTCGATGTGTGTCTTCTGGCGATCACAGCGGAATTGTAGCTTGCCTTGTGACTGCCGGCAAACTAAAATGCCGCCGACATACGAGCGGGTCGGTTGTCGACGCCGCTCGCCGGCTTATGGTTCAGTGGACAGGTGCATGGGTCTATTGTTGCTGTACTTGGGCATCGCATTGGCGGCCTTGTATGTGGGCTGGGGACTTGTGCTGTTATTCTTACAGCCGAAGCTCTTGTATCGTCCCGTGCGCGACGTCTCCTTCACGCCGGCCGATCTGGATCTGGAGTACGAAGACGTCACGTTCCGTGCGAGTGACGGTGTGGCCCTCAACGGCTGGTATGTCCCCGCAGCGAAATCGCGGCTTACCATTCTGTTCTGTCACGGCAATGGTGGCAACATCATGCACCGCCTGGACAGCGTCAACCTGTTCCATAGCCTCGGCCTAGGTTGCTTCATCTTCGATTACCGGGGCTATGGCAAGAGCGAAGGGAGACCGACCGAGATCGGGACGTATCGCGACGTGCAAGCCGCCTACGAGTGGCTGACCCAGACCAAACGTGTGCCGCCCGAGCAGATCGTTCTGTTTGGGCGGTCCCTTGGCGCCAGCGTGGCGAGCTACCAGGCCGGCCAGGCGGAGGCGAGGGCCCTGGTCATCGAGAGTGCGTTCACATCTTACCCTGATATCGGCGCCAAGTTCTATCCGTACATGCCGGTGCGCCCTTTTGCCCGCTTCAAATACAACACGCTGGCGCATCTGAGCCAGGTGCGCTGCCCTGTCCTCGTGATGCACAGCCGCGATGATGAGCTCGTACCGTTCGAGTTCGGCGCGCGGCTGTTTGAGGCCGCCGCCGAGCCCAAGCAATTCGTGGAGATCTTCGGCGGCCACAACGACGGCTTCCTCCTCTCCGGCGATCTATACAAAGACGCCTGGGTCAAATGGATTGACTTCCTGAAAAGCTACGATCTTGAGCACGCCGCCCACATGGCTTCGTAGTAGCGACCAAACTGGGATAGCGAGCGCGAGCCTGCGCTTCGGGGTGTTGTAGATTGGGTCTTCTGGCCGGTGTCACATGTGTACGGGGCGGGAGAGGAATGACCCTGCGGTGGCGAAAAGGCGCAAAGAAAAACCGAGCAGGCGTTGAATAGTTCGTGGCCTGCTCGGGTTGTGTTCGGTGTGGAACGAAGACGGCTTCGGGTTAGTGCCGGGCCGCCCGTTGGGCTTTTCGCATGCGTCGGCGCTCACGCTCCGAGGGCTTCTCGTAGTAGGCATTGCGTTTCATGTCACGAATGAGACCCTCTTTCTCACAGAGCTTCTTGAAACGTCGGATCATCTGCTGCACTGACTCGCCGGCACGCATCTTGACTTTTAGCACTCAACGGACTCCTTAATAGAATATCAGACCCAGAACCAGACGCCGCTACTCTAAGTAACGTTTACTTCGACATAACGTGTGAACCTCTTAAGATAATAGCACGCGCGCCGGTTTTCAAGGCTAAAAACGGGCGCGGGCCGCATTTTTGCCAAATTCATGGCCGGTCAGTAGTTGCAGCACGTTTGTTTTCGGGCGTTGAGCAGATTGCCCATCTTGTTACCCCTGCTTGTCGGGGGGCGGGGCATTGTGGTAATATGGAGATATCTTTAGGAGGCATAGACCTACTTGGAGAAACTTCGGCAGACGCTGAAAGTCAGAAAGGAACGGGCCATTCTGGTGGCCGCGATCTTGGCGAGGTCGAACGGATCGGACGACTTGGCCGAACTGACCGCCCTGGCGGAAAGTGCCGGGGCGGTCGTCGTGGACCGCTTTCAGCAGAGAATCCGCAGCATTCACCCTTCCACCTACATCGGCAAGGGCAAAGCGCTTCAACTTGGTTCGCGGGTCAGGCGGTTCAAGGCGGACGTGATCATCTTTGACAACGACCTTTCGCCCGCCCAGATTCGCGAGCTGGAGGAGATCGTCCAGATCAAGGTGCTCGACCGCAGCGAGCTGATCCTGGACATTTTCGCCACGCGGGCCCAGACCAAGCAGGCTAGGCTCCAGGTCGAGCTGGCCCAGTTGGAGTACACGTACCCGCGCTTGACGCGGATGTGGTCGCACCTGGACGCCGTGGCAGGGGCTGGCGGCGGCACGACCGCCGGGGCGGTTGGCGGCATCGGCACGCGTGGTCCCGGCGAGCAGCAATTGGAGATCGACCGGCGCCTGGTCAACAAGCGCATCACCGAGCTGAAGCGCGAGCTAGCCGGCATCGACGACCGCAAGTTACGCGAAATCAAGGCGCGAAAAGGCCTGTTCAAGATCTGCCTGGTCGGATACACCTACGCGGGATTGAGCACGCTGCTGAATGCCTTGACGGGGGCGCAGGCCTTTGTAGAAGACCGGCTTTTTGCCACGCTGGACACGCGGACGCGGAAATGGACGCCCGCGAAGGGCGTGGAAGTCCTGCTCAGCGACACGGTAGGCTTCGTGCGCAACTTGCCTCACCAGCTCGTCGCCTCGTTCAAGGCGACGCTGGAAGAGGCGGTCAACGCCGACCTGCTGCTGCACGTGATCGACGTGGCCAACGAGGATGCCCTGGGACAGGTCGAATCGGTCAATTACGTACTGAAGGAGATTGGCTGCGGCCGCAAGACCACCGTCCTCGTGCTCAACAAGATCGACGCGATCAAGGACATCAGCCTGCTCGAAACCCTCGAGACGATCCATCCGGAAGCGGTTTCGATCTCCGCCAAGAGCGGCCTGGGTC
>CAZGRF010000081.1:9577-11438 GCA_964527825.1 uncultured Pirellulales bacterium | reverse complement strand
TGAAACTCTGCCAGCTTAGCTGGGTGTACGATCTGAACTTCGGCGCCTCGCTCAGGAGGGTCGAAGAACAGGGTCGTCTCCGGGAATTGTATGCCTACCTGCCCGAGAACGATGCCATGCTGGCCGTACAGCGAACCATCCAGGGTTACGTCGATTCCAGACTAAGGCGCGGCGTCTGACGAACCGGTGCATCTGAACCGATTTGTTCAGAACAGCCAACTGAGCCGCAGCCGGACGCTGCACACCCAAAGGGAGGGCGGGGATACCTTTATCCCTAGGCCACAGCGCGTTGCTTGGTGCCGGACGAAATGCAACTGAGGCAGGTCCCGAGAATGCAGATTCGCGGGCCTGCCCCAGTGTAAGCGCTCGTTGGTCACGCCGCTTTAGAGCGTGATGTCCAGGTTGTTGAGATCGAACAGGATCTTCCAGGAGCCGTCGGGCTGGCGCTGCCAGACGTGCAGGCTCTTGCCCGGGATCGAGTAGTCCATGCCGGACACGGGGTTCTTCAGCGTCCAGTTGCACCATTTGACCACGTAGACCATCTGCTCGTTGCCTTCGACCCGTGCGAACTTCAAGTCGATGTCACGCACCGCGTTGTTATCGGCGTTCTGTTCGCACATTGCCTTGATAGCGGCCTTGCCCTGAAAGACCCGGCCGTCAGCGGCCATCAGTATGGCGTCATCCGCGTATTGTCTGAGCGCATCGGCGTACTTCTTGCCGGAGAACATTCTCTCGACCTGCTTGTCCAGTTCGCGAATCCGATCGTACAGCGGCGCATTGGCCGGCAGGGTAGGGGAGTCCGGCGTGCAGCGATACACTTCAGAGTCGCTTGGGGCAAAGCCCGTGACCGAAGTCCCGGGCCGGTTGAAGGCTTCGAGTTTGACTTTGAAGGCATCGCCCTGACGCTGCAGGATGACGACGCCACCGCGCGTGTCTGTGACGGTCTGCGATGCTCCCCGTGGTTGCAGGGTCATGGAGCAGAAGCCGGCCATATAGATCAGATCCCCGCATACCCAGACCCGCTGCTGAAGCAACCCAAACGATGCGATCCCAAATTTGGCCATCTGGGGCGGATATGTTTCTCGCAAAGCGTCCACTCCTACGAAGGCCGGCTGGCCGGGCAACAGAGCGATCACATCCGGGGCGTAGTGAGACATGAGAGAGTCTAGCTGCTTGCCGTTGAAAGCGGCCGCCATGCGACCGGCCGTTGTCTGCATGTCCTGGAGCAGTGCGTCGCTGGTTTGCGCATCCGTCCGGGCGAAGGCCGGGATGGTGGTCCCATTATGGGCGGCGGCCATGGGCAGTAGCGTGCATCCCAGCACGACAACGGTGGCCAGACCGGTGGCGCCGACACCGGCTTTCTGAGGAATTGGTCTATGCAACATCAGTTGGATCCTTTCATTCAGGCGTGTCTTCGATTCGGACACCCCGATCAGGCCTATGCCGAGTCTGGCGCGCAGCGTCAGCGCTGAAGCAATGTCGATCAAGGTGTGGCTGTAGCACTGAAGCTGACCCTTGAGACAGACCAACACTCTCTCGTCCACCGCCTGTTCCCGCACGCGCCGAATAGATGCATTGGCCAGCCAGACCAGAGGATTATAGAAATAGAATACTTGGAGCAGGGTCTGAGCCAGATTGACCCACGGGTCCGCCCGCTTGATGTGGCAGAGCTCGTGAATCAGAATGGCCCGTTGCTTATCCTCCGGCAGGCCGTCGGTCAGGACCTGGGGCACGAGAATGACCGGTCGCCAAGCCCGGCAGACCGCCGGACCGGACAAATCCCGGGTCAACTTCAGTTCGACGTTTGCAGCCAGCCCGACCTCCTGCCGGCATCGCGCGAGCAGCGCGAGCATGGCTTCGC
>CAZGRF010000081.1:0-9477 GCA_964527825.1 uncultured Pirellulales bacterium | reverse complement strand
GCCCTCGCCACGCGCGGGCAAAACGCCCGCGACACGATGCGTGATGCGTCCCAGGTTCCCGACGCCCGTGGGCAGAGAGAAACCGGGAGGAAGCACCAGCTTGACGAGAACCAGCATCCAAAGTGCGTAGCGCAGCGAGGCACGCAGGCGGCGACGCAAAACGTGATTGAGCACCCAAAGCAGCGCGATGAGTATGCCGGCCTGCACGAACATCGAGCCGGCGTGACTGACGAACGACACTCCCAACCGGTTCAGCGTGACAATCGTATCGTTCATGATGTCCTCCGCAAAACACTCAGCGTCTGCCGTTCTTCTTCGCAGCGGCATCGACCGCCTTACGCAACTGGTCCAGGTCCTCGCGTGTCAGCTTTTCGTTCTCCACGAGGTACTGCATCATAGGTCCCAGCGCCCCGTCAAAAGCCCGCGCGAGCATGCGTCGGAATTCCCAGCCCGCCGCCTGCCGCCGGTCCACCTTGGCGCTGAAAAGCTGAAGGTTGCGAATCCTTTCGATCTCCAGCAGCCCCTTGCCGACCATGCGGTCCATCGTCGTTTTGACCGTGCTGTAGGCCCAGCCCAGCTCGTCCGCCAGCGTCTCCTGCACCGTTCCGGCCGCGCAAGGCTGATGCTCCCAGACCGCCTTCATGATCGCCCATTCGGCTTCCGTAATCTCCACGGGTTCGGTTCTTGTTGACTGGACCATCGTTGAACCTCCAAGTATTCTATCTAACGCGAGGATATTCGATATGTATAGAGTGTGTCAACAATAATTCTGCAAATTCTGCGGATTTTTTTGCAGGCTGACGAGGCAGAAAGAGTCAGGTGAACAAGACTGTTGCGTGGCAGCTCAGATTTGTCCGCGCCTGCGGCAGCGTCCTCTTCCGCGTCCGAAGCCGCGACGGCCTCGGCGGCAAGGTTCGGTGTCCGCAGGCCCCGCGACTTCAACAACCCCTCCCTGGATGGAGAGCGCCTTGCCATGGACCAGGGCGTCGGCGATCTTCTTGTGGGCTGCGTCCACGATCCGGCCGAACGTTTGCCGGGAGACGTTCATTCTCGACGCCGCCTCTTCCTGATACATGCCCTCCAGATCGGCCAGGCGGACGGCCTCCAACTCATCCACCGTCAGATCGATGCATTCCAGCATCCGCAGCGGGACCCCTCGGGGCTTGTAGTAGTTTGCCTGTGGCAGTTGTGCCACTCGCCTGCATTGTCTGGGTCTGGGCATATCCAATGTTCCTGTAATGCCGACTGAGAGACGTCCTTACGTCGAATCGAAGCGATACACCGCGCCCGACCGGCAAGGAGACACACGGGCACCGAAAGCTTCGTGCAGCAGATCGCGGGCCTGGTCTCCCGTGCAATGGCACGGGACAAGCAAGTCCGGCGCGATCGTGCGCAATCCTTCGATGGTCTGCCGCAGGCGCTGAGCGCCCGCATGGATCAGATGGAAACCACCGATGACCGCCCGCACCTTGGGGATTCCACTGATACGTTGTACGTGATCCAACGTGTTTACGACACCGGCGTGACAACATCCGACGCACACGATCAAGCCCGCCGACGTGGTGATCCAGAGCGCCTGGTCATCAGTGATCGGGTCCTTCGCTTGTCCGCGGTCATCCAGAAAGAAAGGCCCGCCGGTGTGTTCGAATGAAGTCCGGCGGACAATGGACCCGGTGACTCCGATGTTCGGGGCCAGATGTACAGGCCGGTCCGACCACGTGACCTTGTCTCCAGACCTCCGTTCGACCAGCGCCCGCGCGCCGTCAGGCATACCGACGGACCTGCCGGCCCCCCAGGGCCCCACGCTGTATCGGCATGTCACCGCGTCCGGGTGCAGCACCAGGTTCGCCTCGGGCGCCAGCGTCAAAACGTCACTGAGCCCGCCGGTGTGGTCGTAATGACCGTGGCTGAGCACGATCGTCTCGGTTTCTTCCAGCGGCATACCGAGCTGTCGCGCGTTCAGCGTAAGGGCGGCGCCTTGGCCCGTATCAAAGAGGATACGTCTGCGACCCGCCGCGATCCAGAGAGACAGGCCGTGCTCGGCCGTCAATCCTTCACCGGCCTGGTTGTCTACCAGTACGGTAATCTCCACGTCATCCGGTGCCATAGTCATCTCAGTGGTCGCAGATATTCTCGCCGGACACGAGACTTCCCGCCAGGTAGTTGCTCACCAATTCCTCGGGGGTCTCGGCCGGTGCGCCGACGATCACTTCGATGCCATTCTGGTCGAACAGCGCGCGTGCTCGTTGGCCCATTCCGCCGGCGATGATGGCCGTGACGCCTTGTTCGGCCAGCCAGGCCGGCAACACGCCCGGCTCGTGCGGCGGCGGATTCAGCAGCGTCTGATCCTCGATGGCCTTGCTTTCCGGGTCAACTTGTACGATGGCGAACTGCTCGCAATGGCCGAAATGCGCCGACAATCTGCCGCCGGCAAGAGGGATCGCTATCTTCATGCTGGTCTGCTCCTTTCTTTCAATTGGCTTGTTCGTTTCCGTCGCCAGCGGCTCAAAGGCGTGGGCGAGAGCTTGAGCCGTGGGATTGTCACTGTCGAAATCGACGAACGGTTTGCCCGCGTCGCACGCTTGGGCCAAGGCAGGGTCCAGCGGAATGCTGCCCAGGAACGGCACGCAGAAGTCCTTCGCCATGGCCTCTCCGCCCGTGCCGCCAAAGACGTCGGTTCGCCGTTGGCAGTGGGGACAAACGAACCCGCTCATGTTCTCAATCACACCCAACACAGGCAGATTCAGGTGCTTGCAGAAGGTCAGGCATTTGCGGACGTCCGCAACAGCAAGCTCTTGGGGGGTTGTGACGATCACGACTCCATCGACCGACCCGAGTATTTGCGCCGTAGACAGTGCCTCATCACCTGTGCCCGGGGGACAGTCCACCACGAGGTAATCCAGGTCGCCCCAGCGAACGCCTTCGATGAATTGACTGATCACGTTATGCTTCATCGGCCCGCGCCAGATCAAGGCCTCATCCGGATTCTTCAGCGTCAGGCCAATGCTCATGACCTTGAGCGCGCCGCGATGGACGACCGGCTCAATCTGGCCGTCCTTGGCTTGCAGTCGGGCGCCCTCCAAGCCGAGCAGTCTGGGGATGCTGGGGCCGTGGATATCCACGTCCAACAGTCCCACGCGGTTGCCCCGTCGGGCCAGCCAGACGGCCAGATTCACGGCAATGCTGCTCTTGCCGACGCCCCCTTTTCCGCTCAGCACCAGATACTTGCGTTGGATTCCCGTCGTCATCCTGTCTCCTTCACACTCGTTGCGCGCGCCAGTTCCTGACACACGGTTTCCCAGAGAGTCACGATCTGATCTCTCAGGGCCCCGCCACAGGACTCCACGACCGGTTTTCCCGCCACCTGAGCCTTGGTTACGGATGCGTCGTACGTGACCCGACCGGCTGTCTTCAGCCCTTTCTCGTGTACCACTCGCTCGATGCACTCGGTCATTGCGGGATTGATGTCCCACTTGTTGATGCATACCAGCGCCGGGATCCCAAAATGTCGCATCAGCTCGACGACGCGGTTCAAGTCATGCTCGCCTGACATCGTGGGCTCGGTGACCACCAATACGAGATTCGCACCGGTGATGGACGCAATCACGGGACAGCCGATGCCGGGCGAGCCATCCACGATGATCGTTTCTCGGCCTTGCGCGCCTGCGATACGCTGGGCCTCTTTTCGAATGAGTGTGACCAGCTTTCCGCTGTTTTCCTCCGCCGGTTTGAGTCGGGCGTGGACCATCGGCCCGAAGCGCGTGTCGGAGACGAACCACTGGCCGTTGACTGCGTCGCGGAACTCAATCGCGTCGGCCGGGCAGAAGTGAGCGCAGACACCGCAACCTTCGCACGCGATGGAATCAATCGCATAGGTCTTCTCGATGATCGCGTTGCGCGGGCCGGCCAGCGTGACGGCCTCGAACCGGCACACTTCACGACACCTGCCGCAGCCAACGCACTTAGCCGGGTCGATGCGCGCGAGCTTACCGCCGCTGAAGTCGTGCCTCTGGCGCACGCGCGGAGCCAAAAGCAGGTGCAAATCGGCCGCATCGACATCACAGTCCGCCAGGACCGCGTTGTCGGCCAGGGCCGCAAAGGACGCGACGAGGCTCGTTTTGCCCGTCCCGCCTTTGCCGCTAATGACAACGATTTCCTTCACGTTAACCGCTCCCGGCAATGTCCCCTTTCCTTCTTTCTGCCTGTGATGACGTAGAGGCTTGCCCAGTCAGGGCAACTGGTTTCAAAGACCCGACCGCTCCGAATCCCCAAGATATACTCCGTGCGGATGCAGAAGCCGTCGCGTATCGCACTTTCGATAGCTCTCAAGTCAAGGTGTTTGATGCGCTGCACGTACGAGTCCGGATCGCGCATCTTGGATTGGAAGAACTCGCTTTTCGGGTTCAGCAGCATGACGACAAGCATGCCGTCCGCCGCCAGAACCCGTCTTGATTCCCTGATGGCCTCGTGGTAGTCTTCGATGAACTGCAGCGAGACGACAAAGACAACCGCGTCGAAACAACAGTCTACGAAATCCATTGCTTCGGCCGAGCCAACAACCGTCCTGATGGAATCCGGAGCGCACTGCAACGTTTCAGCGGAGACATCCAGCCCTACCACCTCAAAACCGCGTTCGCTCAAGGCCGCCTCGATCATGGCCGGGCCGCAGCCAACGCTTAGCACCTTGTGGGCGCCATCCAATTGGCGTGACAGCCACTGGGTCTCGGCCTCGAAAACCCGGTGCCAGAACTCTGTCTTGCAGGACTGCAAATAGCTCTTCATCCAAGCCCGTCTGCTCAAAAGGGTCTGTCAACGAACTTCTCACGCCACCACAGAAAATGCCCCCAAGCATTCTCTAGTCGGTACCGGTCATCTTCCGGCACCTCGCGGATGGCTTCCATCTGCTCCAGGAGGAAGTCGCAAGGCACGTCCTTGGCCAACAGCTCGTAGGCGCATTTGGCAAGCAGGAACTTCCGTCGAGCTTCTTCGTCGCCCGGGTTGTGGTCGGGATGGTATTTCAACGACGCCTGTTTGTAAGCGCGTTTGAGCTCCTCGGCTCCGGCGTCATCATCCACATCCAAGACGCGGCAGGCCGCACGGCGCGCCTGTAGGTCCCGGAGAATCTTCTCACCGAATTCGCTGTCATCTCGGAGCATGTTGCTGCGCTCTCATTCGATCTACATAATTGAGAAGACCGCGAAACTGCTGGCGGATGCCAGGCAGCTCATCGGCGATCATGTTCCCGTTCGAGTACGCTTCTGCAATCCGACGATCGTCCGCTAAACGCAGCGGCACATCGATGCTCTCGTCTTGGCAATACTGCTCAACCGCATCGTCCCCGACCCCGTGACGGTTGATGACCACGGCGAAGGGCAGTTTCATTTCGCGCACCAGCTCCACGGCCAGCTTCAGATCATTGAGCCCGAACGGCGTCGGTTCGGTCACGAGCAGCACGAAATCGACGCCCTTCAGCGCCGCGACCACCGGACACGATGTCCCCGGCGGCACGTCGACAATCGCCAGCGTGTTTGGCTCGATGTGCTTTTTCACGCGAGTGATCAGAGCGGGCGTGCGCACGTAGCCGATCTCCAGGCGTCCGCCGACGAAGCCCAGCGTCTCGATCTGCCCGATATCGATCTCCCCGATGCGCAGAGGTCGTTGCCGGATCGCCCCGGTGGGGCAGACGCGCCAACAGCCCCCGCACGAGTGACAAAGCTGCTCGAAGGTCAACACCTGGTCCTGGATGCAGATGATCGCGCTGTACTGACAGATCTGGCCGCACTGCCCGCAGGCGATGCATTTGGCGGCATCGACTTCGGGCACCTCGACGGTCACTTCCTCGCGCTGCGTGATCTGCGGCGACAGAAAGATGTGACCGTTCGGCTCCTCCACGTCGCAGTCGAGGTACTGCGTGGCCCGACCGGTCGCAGCGCACACTCGCGCCAGATTCGTCGCGACGGTGGTCTTGCCCGTGCCGCCCTTGCCGGAAGCGACCGCGACAATCATGGCGCGCCTCCGTGCTGAAATCCCCTTAGCCCACGCCGATGGGCGGTCTCTTCGTCGATGGTCTCCGTCCAGCCGCCGCGCGGCTCGGCCGCACCGTCGAAACGCCGGATGTAGGGCTTGATGTCCAGCAGGGGCGTACCGTCCAGGATATCGACATCCTCCAGGTACAGAGTACCGCCTTCGATTCGCAGGAGCCGCACCACGGAAAGACCGATGGGATTGGGCCGCCGGGGATGTCGTGTCGAGAAGAGACCTCTGGGCCTGTCGTCTGTGAAAGGCTGAACGATCAACTGTGCTGGCCCGGCCCGATGGAAGTGGTACAGCAGGATCAGATGAGAGAAGCCCTCCAAGTCTCTCAATCCTTCGACGAACTCCGGCCGGACTTCCGCCCGCCCGGGACAACCGCGCGCGTAGACCGGTTGTATCGGGGTCTGTTCCGCCGCCTGATGGTCGCTTCGGATCACGCCGATCGGTGTGTATGTCACCGGCGGCAACGTTTGGGCCGGCTCGCTCATACCCAGTGTCCCTCGACGTCGCTCGATGTCGCAGGCTCCAGTGTCCCGGCCTTGAACGCCTCCAGCGCCGCGGCCACGGTGGGCGCATCGGTATTGTATACCTTGATGCCGGCCACCGACAAAACGCGAAACGCCTTGGGGCCGCAATGTCCGGTCACGAGGCATTCCGCGCCGGACTGCGAGACGGTCGCCGCCGCCTGGATGCCGGCGCCCTGGGCGGCGTTGAGGTTCTGCACGTTGTCGATCACCTCGAAGGTGTCGGTGTCCGTGTCGCATACAATGAACTTCGCGGCGCGGCCGAACCGGCTGTCCAGCGCCGCATCGAGCGTCTGTCCAGACGCGGTAAATGCAATCTTCATGCGAGCCCCTTACTCATTGTGGTTGGCGGCTACTTGTTGCTGTCTGATTGGAGTTGCTCGACGCGTTCGTTGATCTCGTTCAGCGCGTTCTGCAGACTCGCGGCCTGCTGTTTGAGCGCCTCCAACTCCTGTTCCGGTGCCGGTGCGGCGTAGACTCCGCCGCGCATCCCGCCGGGCCATCCGGTCGCATAGAAGCGGTTGCGCCAGCCCCGGCCACCGCCGCGACCGCGACCTCCGCCCCAGAAACCGAAGCCTCGCCCGCCCACCGGATTGGCGAACCCTGGTGTTCCATACCCGGCACAGTAGCCTGCTGCTCTTCCCGTCATCGGCCCCATACCCATCGGACCTGTTCCGTCTCCACGTGGCATAATGATTCTCCTTTCATGTCTCTGTGGTTTCTATTCCAGCGGTGCGGCCGAAGAGCCGCCCGCGTTGGATGTTGCCCTTATCATGTCGAGGATGTCCGGCGGCCTGACCCCGGCCCGGTCGGCGATGTCCCTGAGCGTCTCGCCCGCGCCGGCCTGCACGCCCTCGGCCTTGAGCATGGCGATCGCCTGCTGCACGTCCACTCCCGAAGCGCGGCAGACCTGTTCTAGCGTCTGTCGCCCGAATCCTGAGCCGCCACCACCACCTCCTCCGCCCCGCCGGCCAGCGCCGGCCCCGCGACCGGCTGCCCCCAGCCGCTCGAACAGCTCGCCTGGAGACAGGTCAAGCTGCCTGGCGGCCGAGCCGATGGTCGTCGCCGGGTCATTCGCATCCACGCCCATCTCGGCCAGGCGCGTCTTGAGTTGCTCCAGGTTCGTGCCGGTCTGCCGTGCGAACTCCTCCAGTGTCGCGGCTTCCGCGTGTGGATAGGGAGCCTGAGCGCTGCGGGCGTCCCAATAGGCCTTGATCCGAGTGTTGGCCGCCATGATTGAGCCAAACGGAGGCACTTCCCACACGGTTCCCGCGATGACGACCGCCGTGATCAACAGCGTCGCCGCCATCTCCCTCTTCAAGTTGAACTGCCGGGCGACGCGGATGTAGTGCAGAAAGACCCGCCAGTTGAAGTACAGATGCACGCACGCCGCCACCATGAACAGCAGGCTGGATGTGGTGTGTAGGGCTCCCCATTGCTCCTTGTCGAGCCCCGCGACGCGCCAGTCCGCCCAGTGCGCCACCCGCCCCTGCGGCGAAACGTACAGCACGATCCCGGTCACCGTCATCACAACAAAGCTCGACGCCGCCAGCAGACTCATCGTCCCCCGCCAGTTGAATTTCTTCTTATCGGACTTGCCGCTGTTGGCCTCAGCCATGAAATCTCTCCTTGGGTCTCTGTTTGCCGCGTCCGTTCCGCCGACTATCCCCTGAACATGCCGACGCCGCACTTCGGGCACGTCTTCTGACTGCACGGCTGGCCGACCGGATGCGGCTCGGTGTACCCACAGGCCGGACACACGCAGATCCCACCCGGCCCGCCACGAAACGCACCGCCCCTCGGCCCTTGCCCACGACCGCGCCCCACACCCCGGCCGCCTCCCTGACCACCGCCGCCCCCGCCCGGGCCCATACCGTTTCCTCGTGGCATGATAGCTCCTTTCATTCAAATCCATCTGCTTGGCCAATTCTCTCTACCACTATTATGGGCATATGCCCGTAATAAGTTCAACAAAAATCCCCGAATCCGCTAAAGATTCTCGACTGCAACCTTCTTTGGCTCTTGTTGGCTACGAAGGACGGCATATCGCTGCCTCCGCCAATAGTCGTTCCTGGAACGGGCATGAGATTGACGCGAGGCGGCGGGGGGCGTAGGATACGGCCCTTACTGATGGACTATCGAAAGGAATCGGCATGAAGACAATCCTGGAGACGAAGATCCCCGGCGCCAGGCCGATGCAGGGCAAGGTCCGCGATGTGTACGACCTGGGCGACAAGCTGCTGATCGTCGCGACCGACCGCATCAGTGCCTTCGACGTCGTGATGGCCAACGGCATTCCGTCCAAGGGCATCGTCCTGACGCAGATCTCGAAGTTCTGGTTCGAGTACTTGGCCGGCGTGGTCGAGCACCACCTGCTCAGCGACGAAGTGGCCGACTTCCCCCGGCCGTTCCGCGACCACCCCGACCAACTCGCCGGGCGCAGCATGCTGGTCAAGAAGGTCGAGGTCCTACCCATCGAGTGCGTGGTGCGCGGCTACTTGGCCGGCTCGGGCTGGAAGGAGTACCAAGCGGATGGCACGGTCTGCGGCGTGAAGCTGCCGGCCGGCCTGAAGCAGTGCCAGAAGCTGCCCGAGATGATCTTCACCCCGGCCACCAAAGCCGAGCGCGGCACGCACGACGAGAATATCAGCTTCGAGCGGGCCGCCGAGATCATCGGCACCGAGCACGCCGCGTACGTGCGCGACCGCAGTATCGAGATCTTCCGGAAGTGCGGCGTCTACGCCGAGAAGAAAGGCCTGATCCTGGCGGACACGAAGTTCGAGTGGGGTCTGACCGACGGCAAGATCATCCTGATCGACGAGGTGCTCACGCCGGACTCATCGCGGTTCTGGCCCGCCGACAAGTACGAGCCCGGCCGCGACCAGGAGAGCTTCGACAAGCAGTTCGTCCGCAACTACCT
>CAZGRF010000080.1:0-11502 GCA_964527825.1 uncultured Pirellulales bacterium | reverse complement strand
GCTGCGGGCGTTCGACACCGTGCCGCGCCGGCCCGCGCAGCCGGTAACTGCAAACGCAATAGCCACTTACGTGTCCTGCGGGCTGATCGCGCGCTTCGTCGTGTGTTCTGCGGGCTGCGTCGCGCGAGCGCCGATGCGCGCGACGCACGACGCGCGACGCGTGGCGAAGCTACACTCTACATTCCTCGTTTTGATTTGTCCCAATCCGTTAAGTCCTGGTATTCTCCCATCTGGCTCGTGCGCTACGGAGGCCGCAAGCCACACAATGAGTTCAGGGGCAGTCGATGCTGGTTGGTGTGATGACAATCCAGATGTACATGCAGGGCATTACTTCGCTCAAGGCGAAACGCAGCATCGTCAAGAGCGTGATCGGCCGGCTGCAAAGCCGCTTCAACATCTCGGTCTCCGAGGTGGATCACCAGGACAACAAGAACAGCGCGCTTCTCGGCGTCGCCGTCGTCAGTAACGACGCGCGTTTCATCGACCAACAGCTCGACACGGTCCTGAACTTCATGCGCAATGACGGCCGCTTCTACCTGGGCCAGGTCGAACGAGAGACGTTCTCATGACAGTCCAACTGGCCGATCCGGACAGCCTGCTCGGAATGCTCCGGCGTTTCGCGAGCGGGACTCTGGAACCGTCGCTTCAGCAGGTCGCGGTAACCGTCCTTCCCAGGTGACAGCGCGTTTCCTGCAAAGGTGCGGTAGACGCTTCTTGTGCATGCGGCCGGTTCTTTTGTTGATCTTGGGTACCTCTATGTAGTACACTGCATGTCAGTCGCGCGGAGGGTAAATCCCGCCGGTTCCGGCCCCTTCGCGTGGGGTGACAACACAGCCGATTGTGTTGCCGAAGCGCGGAGAGAACTTGAGGGACGGAGGTCGAAGAATGGCGGCAGCGAGAAACATCCAGATCGAGCGAACAATCCCTTTCCTGATCGCACTTTGCGTTCTCAGCATCCCGGCGCAAGCCCAGTATGGCGGGGGCAGCGGCACGGCGGACGATCCGTACCAGATCTGGACGCCGGAACAGATGAACGCCCTCGGGGCCGAACCGAACGATTGGGACAAGCACTTCAAGCTCATGGCCAACATTGACCTGGCGCGCACCGAGTACGGCAAAGCGGTCATTGCCTGGGACAGTGATGACATCGACTTCGGGTTTGGCGGCACGCCGTTCACCGGGACCTTCGACGGCAGTGGACACGAGGTCGCCAACCTCGTGATCGACGCCGGTTCCCCGGAGGAAGGACGTGATTACCTCGGGCTGTTCGGCGTTGTCCTCGCGGGGGCCGTGATCAAGGATCTTGGAATCGTGAACGTGTCTATCAACGGAGGAGCCAATTCAGACTACATCGGCTGCCTGGCGGGAGCGGCCTTCGACGCGGAGATCGAGGGATGCTCCGCGACGGGTACGATCACGAGTCAGTTCAACTCGCAAGGCCTGGGAGGCCTGGTGGGGATAGGTGAAGGCAGCACGGTGAGGAACAGCCACGCAGCATGCACCCTGGCGGCCAGCAACGGTTCCGGCGCCATCGGCGGAGTCTTGGGAAGCCTGAGGGGTGGTTCGATAAGCGATTGCACCTCGTCCGGCTCCGTAAGTGGGGGCACGCTCTCGACTTCCGTCGGCGGGGTCATTGGCGCCGCTATCGAGATAACCATCACCGCTTGCTCCTCAAGCAGCGTCGTGTCCGGCGACGTAGGCTCCGGATACGTAGGTGGCCTGATAGGGAGCGGGCATCTCGTCACGGTCCGCGATTGTGATTCCACGGCGACCGTCTCCGGCGAACCGATCTCATACGCGCTAGGCGGCTTGGCGGGGCTTCTCAACGGGAGCTTCATTGAACGCTGCTGCTCTGAGGCCGTGGTGGAAGGAGATTCCGAATCGTATGATGTGGGAGGCCTGATCGGCCAGAGTCAAGATACCAGTGTGATCAGGTGTTGTTCCACGGGCCCGGTATCAGGCGGGGTCAACTCCGATTACCTCGGGGGACTGGTGGGCAACTACAGAGCATCCTTCAACCTTTCCTTCGACGGCAGCTACGTGATTGTCGACTGCAATTCCAGTAGCACCGTCACCGGACAGGAGAATTCCGACCATGTGGGCGGGCTCATCGGCTCACATGCCTGGGGCGGGACCATCTACAATTGCCACGCGACCGGGGCGGTACACGGCGAGGAGGAGGTCGGCGGACTGATCGGATGGAATGCTGGAGACATTGCCAACAGCTACGCGACCGGCGATGTCACCAGCGTGTACGATGCCGATCGTCTCGGCGGGCTGGTGGGACGCAACGAAGGATTGATCGTAGCGTGCTACGCCTCCGGCTCGATCACGGGAGGCTACAATTCCGACCATCTGGGTGGGCTCGTAGGAAGAAACTGTGACGACATCAGCGATTGCTACGCTACCGGATCGGTTTCCGGAGGGCTGGACGCGGATGATGTGGGTGGACTAGTCGGACTGAACTCATCGAGTAGCAGCCTCATCAGTAACTGCTACTCGACGGGCAAGATAAGCAGCCTGAGCAACTCGGAGTCGATCGGCGGCTTCGTAGGAAATCAGCACAATGGTCACGTAGTCGACTGTTTCTGGGATATGGAGGCCTCCGAGACGACCACGGGTGCCGGTGTAATCGGGGACAAATCTGATGGGTTCATTCTGAGCGGCCTGACGACAGAGCAGATGGGCGATCTAGCCCGCTTCACAGGTTCAGGTTGGGGCTTCCTCGAAGACGCCACGCCCTGGCGGGTGAAGTACTGGATCATGGCCAATGGTCGGCCTGCATTGAGGTGGCAGCATGAGTCGGAAATTGAACTGCCGGCCTTCTCGGGCGGGTCAGGGACGCCAGCGGACCCCTATCTCGTTGCCAGCCCTGACGACCTGCGCAATGTGGCGTATAGCCCAAGGCTCCTTGACAAGCACTTCACGCTGGTGGCAGATATCGATATGGCCGGCGCCTATCTCATGCCGATCATCGGCAAGAGGCCGTGCCCGTTCTCCGGCGTTTTCGACGGAGGCGGCCATCGAATCTACAACCTGAACGGGCTCCTATCGACGAGTTTCGACCGGGACATGGGAATGTTCGGCTGTCTCGGCGAAGACGCTCACGTCAGAGATCTCGATTTGTCTATAAGGATATCAGACCAGAGGCGTCGTTCTCTCGGCGGACTCGTTGGATACGTCGACGGCGGTACGATAACGAACTGCCGTGTGAGTGGAAGAGTCGCTGGAGAGAACTACGTGGGCGGATTGGCTGGCTACAACCTCCATGGCGTCATCATGAACTGCAGCGCTGCGGTGGACGTCGTCGGCAGGGACAACCTCGGGGGACTGGCGGGCTTCAACGGGGGCACTCTGACGAATTGCTACAGTACCGGCCCGGCCAGTGGGCATTTGGGGGTCGGCGGGCTCGTCGGTGTTCACACGGGCACTCTAACCTGTTGCTACAGCGCCGGCGCGGTCAGCGGAGACGACTTAATCGGCGGACTTGTGGGCCAATACGTCAGCGGCACGGTGATGCGTTGCTTCTGGGACACCGAAACCTCAGGCCAAACCCACAGCATACGCGCCACGGGCAAAACCACGGCCGAGATGCAGACCGCCGGCACATTCCTCAATGCCGGCTGGGACTTCGTGGGCGAAACCGAGAACGGCACCGAAGACATCTGGTGGATTCTCGAAGGCCAGGACTATCCGCGTTTGTGGTGGGAGGAGTGATCCGGGTTCCCAAACGCGAAAAGACCGCATTTGGGGGTCCCGATCCCAGCCGAGGGCGGTCGGGCTACAGGAGCCTATTCACGATGCATCGGGCGCTGAGGAGGACGTCGATGCCCAGAGCCGCACATGAGGGTCGCCCCCGTCCCGACGCTGATCGAGTCCTCTTGGTCGTGCTTGAGCTGCCCCTCGCGGATTCCCTTCGAGCCCCTACATCCCTCCTGCGAACTGTAGGCGCTGCCATGACCACAGGACAGGTTCGAGGGATCTCGCGCTATTGTTGGAGGTGTTGCTTGCAGAGGTGGATCGTGTGGCGCAGCAGCGCGAGGTCGCCGGCGGCGCCGTGGCCTGGGACGACCAGGCGCGCGCCGGGGAAGCGGTCGAGGACTTTCTGTACCGAGACGGGCCAAGCGCTCATGTCGGCGTCGCCCGCGAAGCCGGGGGTTTGCGCGCTGAGCGCCTTGATCATGCAGCCGCCAAACAGGATGCGCTTGTTCTTGAAATAGACCACGACGTTGTCGGCGGTGTGCGAAGCGCCGGGGAAGAAGACTTCCACGGATTCACCACCGACGCGCAGCGTCAGGCCCTGCGCCAGTGGATACACTCTGTTCGGAGCCACCAGCTTCTGACTGACGAACGCGTCGCGGACACCGTTACCTGCCCGGGCATAGTAAGGCAAGACTTGCTGCTTGGTCTGCTCCCAACGCTCGGCGATGAGCTTGGGCGTCAGGTCCGAACCATAGCAAGGGATGTTCTGGCCGATCAGGTAACCATTGCCACCCAGGTTGTCGTTGTGGAAACCAGTGTTGATCTGAGTGACATTCGGATCGGAGAAGGTGCGCTTGAGCCACTGGTGGACCTGCCGGGTCGCGTCATCCGTACACGGCGTATCGACCCAGACGAAATCGCGCGGCGCGCAGTGGACGAGCAGGCTGTTGCACGCGCCGCCAAAGCCGTGTACCACGACGAAGACGCCGGGCTCAACGGATTGGATTTGAAGCTGATCACTCAGGACAATTGGCTCGACGGCTGGAGCGGCGCCGACGAGAAACAGACCCAGCCACAGGCACCTTGCGTAGCGAAGGTGCAGCATCACGACTCCTTTTGCCTACTTCACAGAATCTTGTCGACGATGTACCGGGCGCCGAGGAAGATGTCGATGCCCAGGGCCGCACAGAGGATCGCCCCGCGCAGCCAGTGGAGCCGAAGGTTCTGCCGTGCGATTACGAATACGATTCCCACGGCCAGCGCCGCCATCAGATACATTCTGGCAGCCTCGACGAACAGCCGTGCAGAGCCATCGGCCAGGCCGAAGATGACCTGGAAGTACTCAGCCGCCAGCAACAGCGTCACAATGGCCAGCGCGCCGGCGCTGATCGCGGCGGTCAGAATCCACTTCCGGTCGGAGTGCCCCGCGTCGATCAGGCCTTGCAGGCCCAGACCGGCCAGGACGGCCAGGCAGACCATCGGAATGCTCAGCCACAGAATCGGGCTGACGCCCAGCCAGACAACGGCGCTCGGGCCGAGATACGACTTGCACAGCCCCAGGGCCAGGCCGACCACCACGATAAGAAGGATGCCGTAGCGGCGGGCCTTGACCATCATCGCAACACCGAGAACCAGAGCGGCCATGGGGACATGGTACAAGCTCACCAGCGTGGCGCTGCGATCGACGACGACTAACGGGGCGACGAAACCGACCAAGTCAACGAGCCGTAGCTCGACCTGAATTGGCGCAGCAAACAACCGATAGCCTTCCAGCGCGCTGACGCGGAAAAACACCACCACCGCCAGAAAGGGCAGCAGCGATAGCACAACGCCTACGACCGTGTGACGTTGCCTGCCCAGGAACGCAGCGGGCGTGAACAGCCAGGGAACACTCGCAGCCAGGAAGCCAACGGTCGGGTGAAACCGCGCCAGGCCCAGCATGAAAGGGCCGAAGCCATACGCCGCACCTGCCAGGAACGAACCTGTGAACCCGGCGATCCAGCGCCGACTCAGAGCGAAGCAGCCGAGCGCACCGATCAGAACGTTGACCGGCAGCAGCCATTGCCATGTCTCGAATGCCTGGAAGTAGGGTCGATACAGATAGACCGCGAAGGCAGTATAGAGACCGAGCGCAGCCACGTGACGCGGAAGCATGGACTTCGGTCTATACACCGCCATGCTGCCGCGGCCTCCGGCTTGACGACCCGATTTGCGCCCGGTGTTCGAACCTGCCATCGCCAGGCCGCAGTCCGCAAGCATCAATCGGCAATCCGCGATCGGTGTCACTCCTTCAGGACGACCTCGCCGGTCCCCCGTGCGATTCTCCCAATCCTGTGCACGTCTTCCCCCCAGCGACGCAGCTTCGCCGCGATCGAATCGGCGAAGTCTTCGGCCACGATCAGCACGTAGCCGATGCCCATGTTGAACACGCGGAACATCTCCTTGTCCTCGACCGGCCCGGCCTTCTGCAGGAACGTGAAGATCTTCGGCACCGGCCAGCTCGACGTCTTGAGCACCGCGTTGCAGTCCTTCGGCAGCACGCGCGGGATATTGCCGACGAGCCCGCCGCCGGTGATGTGGGCCATCGCGTGCACGACCCGTTTGACTTTGTACTTGCTCAGCAGCTTGACCACGGATCGCACGTAGATGCGCGTGGGCGTCAGCAGGACCTCTCCCAACATGTCGCCGTCGAGCTCATCCAGGACATCCGTCATCTTCAATCCGGCGCGCTTGAAGCAGATGTTGCGCGCCAGCGCATAGCCGTTGCTGTGCAGGCCGCTCGAAGCCAGGCCCAGAACGACGTCACCGGGTCGGACCAGCTTGCCCGTGATGATCCTGCTCCTTTCCACGACGCCGACAGCGAAGCCCGCGAGATCGAAATCGCCTTTGCGATAGGTGTCAGGCATTTCCGCCGTTTCGCCCCCGAGCAGGGCGCAGTCGGCCATCCGGCAGCCCGCCGCCACGCCTTTCACCAATTCCGCGACCATGGGGGGATCGAGCGTATGCAGGGCCGCGTAATCGAGGAACAGCAACGGCTCGGCCCCGACCACGAGCATGTCATTGACACTCATCGCGACCAGGTCGATGCCGACGGTATCGTACTTCTTGGCCTTGGCGGCAAGCTGGACCTTGCTGCCCACACCGTCGGTGCAGGCGACCAGCACCGGCGTCTTGTAGTTCTTCGTGAAGAGCTTCTCGTCGTAGTCGAGGCGAAGCAGGCCGGCGAAGCCGTTGGGCAAGGCAATGACTCTCGGCCCAAACGTGCTGGCCAGGCTCGAATAGATCCGCTCGACCATCACGTCATTGGCGTCGATGTTCACGCCGGCTTGCTCGTAGCTGACGTACTTAGTCATACGCGGCGGTAAAGTCCTCGAACATGTACATCTGGTAGCGTTCCAGGGTGAACTTGTTCAGGGCAACGTCGATAGGAATGCGGTACTTGCCGTTCCAACAGGCCGTGCAGTAGTGATCGGCGGGCAAGGCCGCGCTGGCGAGCATCCCCTCCAGCGACAGATAACCCACACTGTCAACTTCGAGGAACTCTCTGATCTGTTCGAGGCTGCGGTTGTTTGCCAGCAGCTCCTCCCTGGTCGGGAAATCCACGCCGTAATAGCAGGGGAACCGTATGGGCGGGCAGCTCACGCGCATGTGGATCTCTTCGGCGCCGGCCGCCCGCAGCGTCCTGATCTTGCCCCGCGTCGTGGTGCCGCGGACGATGGAGTCGTCCACCACGATGATCCGCTTGCCCGCGACGACCTCATGGACGATGGCCAGTTTGAGCTTGACCTCCAGCTCGCGTAGTCTCTGCTCCGGCGAGATGAACGTGCGGCCGACATAATGGCTCCGGACCAGGCCCATATCGAACGGGATGCCGCTTTCCTGGGCGTAGCCGATGGCCGCGGACGTGCCCGAATCCGGCACGGGAATCACCACATCGGCCTCGACAGGGCGTTCTTTGGCCAACCGCCGCCCGAGCTTCTTGCGGAACTCGTGTACGTTCTCGCCGAAGATCCGCGAGTTCTGCTTGGAGAAGTAGACGTGCTCGAAGATGCAGTGGGCCGGAGTTGTATCTCCTCGCCGAACGAAGTACCGGCTGCTCAGCCCCTTTTTGTCCAGGCGGACAATCTCGCCCGGCTCGATTTCGCGCACGAACTTGGCCCCTATGGTGTCGAAGGCACAGGTCTCGCTGGCGACGACGTAGGCTCCCCGATCGGTGCGGCCGATACACAAAGGCTTGATGCCGTACGGATCGCGGGCCGCTTCGATGTGATCGGCAAACAGAAGGACCAGGGAATACGCACCCTGGAGATGGTTCAGAACGTGGCCCAGCGGATCGGGCTTGTTCTGATGCGTCGGTTTGGCCAGCAGGTGGACGATGATCTCGGTGTCACTGGTGGACTTGAAAATGCTGCCGTAGGCCTCGTATTCATCGCGCAGCAGGCCCGCGTTGATCAGGTTCCCGTTGTGGGCCACCGCGACCTGGCCGCGCGAATACTCCGCCAGCAGCGGCTGGCTGTTGACGGCCTTCGACGAGCCGGTCGTCGAATAGCGGACATGGCCGATGGCGATGGGATTAGCCAATTTCTCCAGGACTCCCGAACCGCTGCGGAAGACGCGCGCCACCATGCCCATGCTCTTGTAGCATTGGATGAACTCGCCGTCGCTGGAGGCGATGCCGGCCGACTCCTGGCCGCGATGCTGGAGACTGTGCAGGCCAAAATACGTCTTCTGGACCGCATCAGGATCGCCGAAGATGCCAAAGAGCCCGCATTCCTCTTTCTTCTCAAAGGAGCTTCCGTACCCACCGAATTCCGAATCGTGCTCAGACATGACCCTCACACTGAAAACCAGGCGTTGATCGAAAAAGACTCCCAAGAAACGCTCACGTCACCCTCCAAAATCGACAGTCTACCCACAGTCGCCGGACGAGTCAATCGCCGTCTTCAGATTCGTCAAGCGTCGGTCGGTTGCGCGGCTCGTTACGGTTGCGTCAGTCGTGAAGCGTAGCGGGCGCCGCCTAACGCAACCCGCTGTCGAACCGTCCCGCTGCCTAAGAGCCTGGGTCGTGCCCAGAATGTGCGAGCAACTCGGCCAGGAGGGGCTTGAGCTTGCGAATGGCGTTGCCGCGATGGGAAATGGCGTTCTTCTGCTCGTCGGACAGTTGTGCGACGGTCTTGCCCAGGCTTGGAACGAAGAAAACCGGGTCGTATCCGAAGCCGTTCGTCCCGGCCGGTTCGTCGACGATGCGCCCTTCAACCGTGCCCTGAGTCTCGATCAGTACCCCCTGTGGCACCCCCGCCCTCGCGGGTGTGTCGTCCAGAGATAATGGCCGTGTCCCTGCTTGCCCAGCCGAGGGCGGCTGGGCCACATGTGGCGCCGCCAAGCACAGGTGGCAGACGAATCGGGCCGTGCGCTTCTCCGGCGGGACGGCCCTGAGCAATTCGAGGAGCTTGGCGATATTGCGCTTGTCGATGGTCTTTCGCTCCGTGCCCGGCGGAACGTCGCCCGCGAATCGCGCCGATTTGATCCCCGGAGCGCCGTCCAAGGCCTCCACCACCAGTCCGGAATCATCCGCCAGCGTCCAGAGCCCCGCCGCTTTGGCATACTCTGTCGCTTTCTTCCGCGCGTTCTCCGCAAACGTCGCCCCATCCTCCTGCACCTCGCCCAGCTCCGGAAAGTCCGCCAGACTCTTCCAGCGCATGCGCGCATCCAACATCGCCCGCAGTTCCCGAACCTTCCCCGGATTCGTCGTCGCTACAAGAACCGTCTGTATCATGTTGGCCCTTGTAGCCTACATTGGGCCGTCCGGCAAGGCCCTGTTTCCGCGCAGCCAACACAAGGCAGAAGACCCATCGACAGGTCCCATTTGCCCTCAAGCCGCGTCTGGGTATAATCACGTGGCATGGAACGACACGAGTTACAAGAACTACACTACATTACGCCGATTGGCAACATCCCTTCGATCTTGCAGCACGGTATCCTATCGCACGTGGGTGCCTCTCGCCTTGACCACGAATCAGTCGCCATGCAGGAAATGCAGGATCGACGTGCAGCAGTACGCGTTCCAGGTGGGCGCCGCCTTCACGAATACGCGAATCTCTACGTCTGTGGTCGTAATCCCATGCTCTTTAAGCGGCGCAACCAGCACCGAGAAATCTGTGTTCTTACTGTAAGCACTGATGTGCTCGACCTTTCCGGTGTCATCGTCACAGACTCTAATGCGAGCAGTGAGTATGTGCGATTTGCGCCCGCCCCAGACGGCCTGCAGATTGTGGGTCGTGATAGGACATTCGCTGAGTACTGGACCGACCCGGACCCCATACAACAGTGGCGCAAAAAAGCCGCCAAATGTGCCGAGGTTCTCGTTCCTGATCGAGTTGCCCCTCGCTTTATTGTTGGAGTCCATGTATCATGTGAACAAGCCAAGAGGCAGATCGAGGCGTTTGGTCTGGGCTTGCCGGTCAGCATTCAACAACACCTGTTCTTCCTGGAAGGATAGGCGATCATGATTACCGTATACATCGGCGATATCTTTGAGTCTAAGGCGCAGACGCTCGTCAACACGGTCAACTGTGTGGGCGTCATGGGCAAGGGGATCGCGCTGGAGTTCAAGACGCGATTTCCTGACATGTACGACGACTATGTTCAACGATGCAAAGACAAGAAGGTTAAGCTTGGTGAGCCATATCTCTACAAGCGCTTGACGCCGCCGTGGATTCTCAACTTTCCGACCAAAGACCACTGGAGGTCTGTCTCTCGCCTTGACGATATCGTGGCCGGTCTCCGATATCTTCACGCTCATCACCATCAGTGGGGCATTACCTCGCTAGCCGTTCCACCGCTGGGTTGTGGCCAGGGTCAGCTTGAGTGGCGCGTCGTTGGTCCCACACTGTACCGTCACTTAAAGGAACTCGACATCCCCGTGGACCTGTTTGCTCCCTTTGGCACCCCGCACGAGGAATTGAAACCGGCCTTCTTGGATGACGCGGGAGAAATCGAGACCGCCCCTTCTCGACAGGGCACATCCTATCGGGTCGCGCCCGCATGGGTTGCCTTGGTGGAGATCCTGCATCAATTGGAGAACGAACCCTATCACCGGCCGGTGGGACGAACCACGTTCCAGAAGATCGCCTACTTTGCCACGGAATCCGATATCCCCACTGGGCTGCACTATCGTCGGGGCAGTTTTGGCCCTTACGCGGCTGATGCCAAACGACAGGTGACTACCTTGGTCAACAACGGTCTGATTCAAGAGGAACGCCTGGGCCGCATGTTTGCTCTTTGCGTCGGCAGAACGTTTGAGGATGCCCGGCGTGCCTATGCCGACCAGCTCGCCGTTTGGCGGGATACGCTTGCAAGGATCGTGGACCTGTTCATGCGGATGGACACGCCCCAAGCTGAGATTGCGGCAACCGTGCACTTTGCCGCCAAGGAAATCAAGCTGCGTGGCAAGGATGAAACCAACGAAGTGGACATCCTTCGGGAGGTCATGCAATGGAAGCAGCGTCGCCGTCCGCCGTTGCAGGAGAAGGAAGTTGCTTTGACGATTCGCAATCTCAACATGCTCAGTTGGATCGGGGCGAAGGTAAGCGACGATCTGCCTGTGACCGAAGAGGATGTACTGAGTGTCTGATGACCACAGGGTGATTGAAGTCGTCCTACGACCGTTGTCGGATGTCACTGGGCAACCTTGGATCTCTGCTCGCGCACAGGCAGATGCGAGACCCGAAACCTAGTTCTCGCGGATCGACCTTCTTGTCGAACTGCACGGGGTCTTTGAAGACGTACGGAAGCAGCCGG
>CAZGRF010000079.1:0-11717 GCA_964527825.1 uncultured Pirellulales bacterium | reverse complement strand
CCCAAGAGCTTCATGGGCCGCGACATCGAGATATCGGCGCTCGATTTGCTGGGTGAGACCCTGGGCAAGGACAGGTGCTTTGGAGCCATCAAAGGCCATGTGGCGCCGGGCGACATGACCTACTTCAGAATCTCCACGGACGACTCGATGGGCATGATCAAGGCGTATGTCGGGGAAGGGCAGTTCACGGACGATCCGTTCGACATGGACGGCGGGATTGCCGTCTGTCAGGTGACGCGCTTGCGGGAATTGTTGGCCCACATCTGCCAGAACGGCTACGAACATCACGTGGCCATGGCGCGCACGCATTGTGCCGACGTGTTGGACGAGGCCGTTGCCAAGTACCTCGGCTGGGACCTCTACTGCCACATTTGATATTCAGGGGCAATTCACGAAGGCCATGACGGACACTGAACTGAGAGTCAAGTCGATCCAGTATCGAATTCGGCTGCTCAAGATCATCAAGAAGGCCCAGGCAGGCCACACGGGCGGGAGCCTGTCGTGCGTGGATATCCTGAACGTCCTGTACAATCGTATTCTGAACGTCTCGCCTGGGAACGTCGCGGACCCGGCGCGCGACCGTTATGTCCAGAGCAAGGGGCATTCCGTGGAGGCCCTGTACGTCGTGCTGGCGGACAGAGGTTTCTTCCCTGAATCGGACCTGGAACGCCTGTGCCGATACCAATCGCCCTACGTCGGCCATCCCACACGCAGAATCAAAGGGATCGAGCAGAATACCGGGGCCTTAGGGCATGGCCTCGCCTTCAGCGCAGGCGTGGCCCTGGCAGGCAAGAAGGACGACGCGAGCTATCGTGTGTACACCTTGCTTGGCGACGGTGAACTGGCGGAAGGCTCCAACTGGGAGTCGATGCTGACGGCGGCCCACTATCACCTCGACAACCTGACGGCCATCATAGACCGCAACCAATTGCAGATCTCCGGCCACACTGAGGACGTGTGCCGGCTGGAATGCCTGGCGGAGAAATTCCAGGCCTTTGGCTGGGCCGTCCGGAGCGTGGACGGGCACGACGTGACAGCCTTGACCGATGTCCTGAGCGACGTTCCCTTCGAGCCGGGAAGACCCAGCATGGTGATTGCCAGGACGATCAAGGGCAGGGGCGTCAGCTTCATGGAGAACGATCCCAAGTGGCATCATGGGGTGCCGAACGATCAGCAATACGAGCAGGCCCTGCGGGAATTGGGCGCGCGCCTGCGGGAGGGGGAAGCGTGAGCTTTGAAGCAGGCGCGCAATTGGGCAAAGCCAACCTGGAGGTCTTCTCGCAGACCCTGATGGAACTGGCCCGAGACAACCGAGACGTCCTGGCGGTGACCAGCGACTCACGGGGGTCCGGCAAGCTGGTCCCCTACGCCACCGCTCTGCCGGATCAGATTGTCGAGATCGGGATTGCCGAGCAGAATCTCGTCGGCGTGGCTGCGGGCCTGGCCTCCGCGGGCAAGATCGTGTACGCGGTGTCGCCGGCGAGCTTTCTCACCACCCGGGCGCTGGAGCAGATCAAGAATGACGTGTGCTACTCGGACCAACCGGTCAAGCTGATTGGCATTAGTGCGGGCGTCAGCTACGGAGCTCTTGGTTCCACACATCATTCGATCCACGACATGGCGGCGCTGCGCGCGATCCACAACTGCGCGATCATCGTGCCGGCCGACAACTTCGAGGCCGCTGAGGCCGTCAAAGCCGCGGCGAAGATGTCCCACCCGGTCTTCATTCGTTTCGGGAAACGCCCCATGGCTCACTTGCACCGGCCCGGGACCGTATTTGAAGTCGGCAAGTCCCTGCTCGTGCGCGAAGGCGATGATGTCGCCTTTATCGCTACGGGCGAGACCGTAGTCCATGCGGTCCTGGCGGCCCGAGACCTGGCGAAAGAAGGAATCTCGGCCCGTGTCATAAGCATGCACACCGTCCGGCCGCTCGATACCGAAGCCGTCATCGGCGCGGCAAAGGAGTGCCGAGCCATCGTGACAGTCGAAGAGCACAGTTGCGCGGGCGGGTTGGGCGAGGCCTGTGCCGCGATCCTGATGCAGGCCGGCCGGCACGTGCCCTTCAACATCGTCGGATTTCCCGATGAGGACACCGTGACGGGAAGTCAATTGGAGATCTTCACACACTACGGTATCTCCGCCCAAGGCTTGGCGGCCACGGCCAGGCAGTTGTTAGCATCGAGCAATTGAAGAGGCGAACATGAGCAGCACGTTCATCCTGGCTGTCGACCAAGGCACAAGCGGCACCAAAGCCATCGTGTTCGACCGCGCCGGCCGGTTGGTCGCCAAAGCGACGGAGCCGCTCGCTTCCTCATTTCCGTCGCCCGGATTCGTGGAGCAGGACCCGGTCGAGATCTATCGGAACGTCTTGGCATCCGTCAAAGCCTGTCTCGATCAATTTCGAGCCAACGTGTCCGACGATCTAACGCAGATCGTCACCTGTGGCATCTCCAACCAACGCGAGACTTTCTGTCTATGGGAAGCATCGGGAACGCCGCTATGCAACGCGATCGTGTGGCAGTGCAAGCGGTCCGTGGAGATCTGTGATCGCCTCAAGAACTCGGGAATCGAAGAGGAGGTAGCCAAACGGACCGGCCTCATCATCGACCCATACTTCTCCGGAACGAAACTCCTCTGGCTTTGCGAGTACGAACCACGCGTCAGAAAGGCGATCGATGCGGGCCAAGCCCTGTTCGGCACGGTAGATACGTGGCTGCTGTACAAGCTGACGGGGGGAAGCAGCTTCCTGACGGATTACACGAACGCCTCGCGCACGCTGTTTTTCAATATCGACCAGTTGCGTTGGGACCAGGACCTGCTGAGCCAATTCAAGCTCCAAGGTCTGAAGCTGCCCGAGGCCAGGCCCTCTTCGTTTCTCTATGGCGCCTCGGACTTCGAGGGTCTGCTTCCGCAAGAGATTCCCATCAGCGCGATGATCGGCGACTCGCACGCGGCAGCCTTTGGCGAGGGCTGCTTCTCCCCGGGGACAGCCAAGGCCACCCTGGGGACCGGCTGCTCGATCCTGCTGAACACCGGCTCGCAGAGGATCGCTTCAACGACGGGGATGGTCACCACCATCTGCTGGAGCACAGCCGACAGGGTCGATTACGCACTGGAAGGCATCATCGTCACGTGCGGCGCCACCATCAACTGGCTGCGGGACAACCTGGGGCTGTTCGCGGAGAGCAGGGACACGGAGGCTATGGCCCGGAGCGTACCGGACACCAACGGCGCATACCTGGTCCCGGCCTTCAGCGGGCTGGGCGCTCCCCACTGGCTCATGGATCTCAGGGCGGCCATCGTGGGATTGACCTTCGGCTGTGACAGGAACCATATCGTGCGGGCCGCACTGGAATCGATCCCCTACCAGATCAAGGATGTGATCGCCGCGATGGAACAGGACAGCGGCATTCCGCTCCAACAACTCCGCGTGGACGGCGGCATCAGCGCCAACCGGTTTGTGATGCAGTTCCTGGCGGACCTGCTGCAAACCCAGGTGGTCAACATTGGCATGCAAGATGTCTCCGCTTTAGGCGCCGCCTACATGGCAGGATTGCAGCAAGGTGTCTTTACAGATATTGACCATTTGGCAAAACTCAATATTGAGAAAACCACCGTCCATCCCGGCCCTCCGGCAGATCAAGAGAAGGCCACCACCATGCACCAAGGCTGGACCAAGGCCATCGAGCAGTTGGTATAGAACCAGGCTGTCATTGCGAGCTGAGTGAAGCAATCTTCCGCTTTCAAGACAAGGGGCTGCTAAAATGGAAGTCGGACCCAAGCAGGGTTTGTACGGAATAGGATCTACGGAGACTCACTCATGCACTTGATGAAGAGACCTGAAAGAGTCTATGGGGGTGATACCTGGAATATCGTTGAAAACGGTTTTGATCCACAACGGAACAGATTGAGTGAGTCGATCTTCTCCGTGTCCAATGAACATATGGGCGTACGCGCCTATTTCGAAGAGGGATACAGTGGAGATCAGCTACTGGGGAGTTATTTCAATCACCTTTATGATTACTTGTCTGTAGGACATGATCAGGTTTTTAAGGGAATGATCGAAAAAGGCGGCGCTATGATCAACGCCGTGGATTGGCTGTATACGCGCATAAGACTCGATGACGAGGAGTTGGACCTTGCACAAGCGAGGTTCAGGGATTTCAGAAGAACATTGAACATGAAGGAACTGGTTTACACCCGGGAATTGACCTGGCAGACACGCGGCGGCAAGGACCTGAAGATTACCTTCATCCGCTTCGCCAATATGGATCAGACAGAAATGGGGTGCCAGCGAGTCGTTTTTGAGCCCCTCAACTTCTCTGGTGAGCTTGAGTTAACGATGGGTCTGGATTTCAACACCAAGTATGAGATTGCCTCCGGCTGGACTCAAACCCAGGCAACGGGCTCGGCCGATTCTGACAAAGCAGAAAACTTCTGGAATGAAGTCCAGAAAGATCAAACGAATGGCATCTATAGCATCATGTCCCAAACCAAGGGAACGGGTTTTCAACTCTTCTCCAGCTTCCGCTTGCAGTCGGACCAGATCCTCCATCCGGAAACCATCACCCGTGAAAAATTCATCGGTGCTGAATTCAAGCTGACATTGACAGAAGGCAAGAGGTCCCATGTCGATAAGATGGTTGTCAACACCTGGGAGAAGAACGGCGATACAGATACCAATTGGGACCGGGGGCAGGCCTTGGCCCAGAAGCATGCTGAGGTAACCTTTGACGCAGCCTACCGACAACATGCTGCCTTCATGGAAAACGCCTGGTTCCTCTTGAACGTTGATATCGACGGAGATGATGATGTATTGCAGGGACTGCGGTTTTCCATCCTTTCCAGTTATCAAACCTATCGTGGCGAGGATCCCCATTTGAATCCCCTCTGCAAGGGATTGACTGGTGAGGTCTACTTCGGATGGGCCTTCTGGGACACAGAGATCTATTGTCACCGGATGCATCTGTTTGTGAATCCTGTGGCGGCCAAGAATCTGCTGATGTATCGCTATCATACCTTGCCCCAGGCCCTGCAACGCGCCCAAGACCTGGGCTGCGAAGGCGCGCGTTATCCGTTTGCAACGATCTCCGGATACGAAGACTCCGGGACTTGGCAGCATGTAGATCTTGAGCATCACATCAGCGGTGCAGTCGGGTATGCCATCTGGCACTATGACAAGATCAGAAAAGACAAGGACTTCCTATACCGGGAAGGCATTGAGATGCTCCTGCAAATCTCCCGCTTCTATGCCAGTGCCGGAGATTTTAGTCCAGTGAATGGTGATTTTGGATTGTATGGTGTGATGGGTCCGGATGAGTTTCACATGATGGTCAATCACAACTTCTATACCAACTATCTGGCCAAGAAGGTGTTTCTCTATACTCTGGATGTGATTGCGGAGATGAAGTCGGAGGCGCCGGCTCTGTACGAAGCCGTGTCAGAGAAGGTATCGCTCCGTGAGGATGAGCCCGCCACCTGGAAGGAGATGGCCAGCCGCATGCGTTTGACCCAGGATCCGGATACTAAGGTGTTCGAACAACACGCTGGTTATTTTGATTTGCCCCATGTCGAGGTCAATCGTGTCCCCGTGGAGGAAATCCCCATTTACCAGAATTGGCCCTATATCAAGATCTTCAGAAAGAACATGATCAAGCAGCCCGATGTCTTGAATCACATGTTCTTCTACAGTGGAGATTTCACCATGGAAGAGAAAAGGGCGAACTACGAGTTCTATGAGGCCCGGACAATTCACGAATCGTCACTGTCCCCCTCTTTACATTCGATCCTGGCCCTGGAACTCGGTAAGATGAAAGAAGCATATCGATTCTTCACCTATGCCGCCAGGCTTGATCTTGACAACTACAACCGCAACACGGAGCAGGGTCACCATGCAACCTCGGCGGCCGGCACCTGGGCCAATCTCATATGCGGCTACGGAGGGATGCGCAGTGACGGCGAGGTCTTGTCGTTCAGCCCGAGGATTGCTGACAACTGGAAATCCTATCGGTTCAGAGTCCAGTACAAGGACTCCACCTTGCAAGTCGTGGTCAACCAAACGCAGGTATCGTTTCGTGTGATTGATGGAGCGAGTATCGATATACGCATTTACGGCATAGACCATACGATCGGCGATAGTGAAACACGCATTCCCTTGGCGCCGGCAGCAGTCAATTCCACCATTTGACGAAAACGGCTCCTCAATGATACATTACACCGTCTTCCAGAGTGTTATCGATCATTTTGGCCGAACTGAGCATCGATGAAACCAGCTTTGGCCGTGGTCCTCAGGCTGATCAAGCAAAGTCTGCTTCCCAGCAGCAGGACCGAAACCAGACCATTCAGTAGTCAACATAACGTAGGGAGGCCGTAGAATGGTGGTACCCTCAAAGAAAACAACCGTCGCCTGCATGGTTCTGCCAAGTCTTCTTCTTGGATTTCTGCCTGGGTGCAACAATCTCAATCTTAGGTCAACTGCTTCGCTCAATTCAATCCAGGCCGCTGAGATCTGGGTGTCACCCTCCGGCTCCGATGACAACCCAGGCAACCAGGACAAGCCCATGGCCACCCTGCTCATGGCCCAACGCAAGGCCCGCAATCTCCGACGACTCAACGATCCCTCCGTGAAATCAGGCATCAACATCATCCTCAAGGGCGGCACGTATCGCCAGGTTGAGACACTGCGCTTTAGACCGGAAGACTCAGGGTCTTCGGATAGCCCTACAGTCATCCAGGCTGCGCCCCATGAAACCCCCGTCATCAGTGGCGGCATCCCAATCAAGAACTGGATCAAGGCCTCGGGCCATATCCCCGGCTTACCTGCGGATGCACAAGGTAAGGTCTGGGTTGCCGACATCCCCCGCCCCGGCGGACGCTTATTAGAATTTCGCCAGATGTGGGTAAACGATAAGAAAGCCGTCCGGGCGAGCACCCTCCACGACGGCGCCCTGCCTCGCATCCTCTCCGTGGACAAAGAGAAAGAGGAGATGTGGATTCCGGCGCCGGCCCAGACGTTCGACAAGATCGGCGCCATGGAATTCGTCATTCACCAGTGGTGGGCGATTGCTGTCCTCCGCGTCAAGACGATAGACGTAGCCGGCGACAAGGCCCGCGTGACGTTCTGGCAGCCGGAAAGCCGCATCGAGTTTGAGCATCCCTGGCCCGCACCGTTCATCGACGAGAAAAAGGACAAGAACGGCAACTCCGCCTTCTACCTGACCAATGCTATCGAGTTCCTCAACCAGCCGGGAGAATGGTACGAAGACCTCGATGCGGGCAAGGTCTACTACTGGCCTCGCCCCGGAGAAGACCTGAGCCGAGCCAGGATCGTGGTTCCGTCACTCGAAACCTTGGTCCACGTAGAAGGCACGTTGGACCGTCCCGTTGCGTATCTGCGTTTCGAGGGCATGCGCTTCGAGCACACCTCGTGGTTGCGACCGTCGCAAGCCGGGCACGTGCCCCTGCAGGCCGGGATGTACCTCCTCGACGCCTACAAACTGCGCACGCCGGGCACGCCCGACAAATCGTACCTGGAGAATCAGGCCTGGATCGGACGCCAGCCGGCCGCCGTGACGGTCTCGTGCGCCAACCACATCCAGTTCGAGAGATGTCGCTTCCAGCATACGGCGGCCACCGGCCTGGACTTCGTCAAGGGGACCCATCGTGACCAGATCCGGGGCTGCACGTTTCGGGACATCGGTGGAACCGGTATTCAGATGGGCTTCTTCGGGGATGCCGCGTTTGAGGCGCATCTGCCCTACGACCCGTCGGACGAACGGGAGGTCTGCCGCTTCGAGCGCATCGCCAATAACGTGATTACGGACTGCACCAACGAGGACTGGGGCTGCGTGGGAATCGGCGTGGGATACGCCCGTGATATCGCCATCGAACACAACGAGATCAGTCACCTGAACTACTCCGGGATCTCCCTCGGCTGGGGCTGGACGCCCACCGTGAACTGCATGCGCAACAACCGCGTCACGGCCAATCACATCCATCACTTCGCCAAGAACATGTACGATTTGGGCGGCATCTACACGCTGTCGCCCCAGCCAAACACGGAGATCAGCGGCAATAGCATTCATCACTTGGAGCGAGCCCCGTATGCCCACGATCCCACCCATTATCAGTACATCTATCTGGACGAGAACTCCTCCTACATCCGTGTCAAAGACAACTGGACGGAGAAAGACAAGTTCTTTTCCAATAGGCCGGGCCCGGGCAATGAATGGAAGAACAACGGCCCCGATGTCTCGGAGGAGATCAAGAACCAAGCAGGTCTTGAACCTGAATATCAGGATCTGCTGAATCATATTTCCGTTCCCTGGTAGTCCAAATACGCCCATGAGCAAACCATGGAAACAGAACTGGGACGAATCCAAGCAGCACTACCTCGATTGGTGGCGCGGTAAAGGCTTGGTCATCAGCATGTGGGAACACTTGGCAAAGGACGGCCCGTCACATGAGGTCGTTGTTCCTCCTGCCCCGGCCACGAATTGGAACCAGTTCTGGTTCGATCCGCAATGGAGGGCTCAACACATCCACCATGAACTGTCCCGCAGCTCCTTGAAGGCCGACATTCTGCCCGTGGCCAACACGCACCTGGGGCCGGGCTCGTTGTCGGCGATCCTGGGGGCAAGCCTGGAGGGCACCGGAGACACGATCTGGATCAAGCATAACCCGGACATCGGAGATACGATCCGGCTGGACGAACAGAATCCTTGGTGGAGGCTTCACCTGGACTTGCTCGAAGCCTGCCAAAAACTGTCACAGGGCCGCTACTTCGTGGGATGTCCCGACCTCACCGAAGGTCTCGATGCCTTGATTGGCCTGAAGGGTGCCGAAACCGTCCTGGCAGACATGGCACTGAAGCCGGAGGTTCTGGACCAGCAGCTTCAGCAGGTCAATGACGTCTACTTCCAAGTGTTCGATCGAATTTGCGATCTCATTCAACAGGATGGAGAGATGGCTTTCTGCTATTTCTCCCTCTGGGGGCCGGGCAGGGTGTCGAAGCTCCAATGCGACGTGTCCGTCATGATTTCGGAGTCCGATTTCAGGCGTTTCGCCTTGCCCTACCTGCGCGAGCAATGCCGGAAGATCGACTACACGCTCTATCATCTCGACGGGGTGGACGCCGTTCGTCACCTCGATCCCGTCCTGGAGATCGAGGAGCTCAACGCTGTCCAGTGGACCCCCGGCGCGGGGCAGCCGCAAGGTGGGGACCCTTGCTGGTATGACCTGTACCGCAGGATCCGCAGCGCCGGCAAGTCCGTCATGCCCTGTTGGGTGGAACCGCAGGAGCTGAGACCCTTGCTCGATCAAGTGGGGCCGGAAGGACTGAACGTCCTGATGCATTTCAGGTCGGAAAAGGACATAGAGGAAGCGGCAAGGATCGCAGGGGAGTACAGATGATGTTTGTGCCGGAGGTCCTGGGCTTCATGATGGCTAATCCTTGAAGTCCCGACCCCCGCTCCCCAGCGGCACTTGACGGCTGATTGCAGATATGCCCTCTGCTCGCCTTGCCACCTGACACTCCGAGTCCGGTCTCTTCTTCAACAGGCCCGCTGTCCCTATTATCTCCACTGTCTACCCCGGCCAACACCAGCAACGCCTCTTCGCCACAGGGTCAGAAACTAGCATATCAGCGCCATTGACTTTCTCACCAATTCAGTTAGAATATAGGAAATTGGCATATTGCATCTTCCCAGGAATGGAGGGCGGCCCGATAGGAAAAGCACTTCGAAAGACCATACCCGATTCTTCCTGTCCGTTCTTGTGGCAAACGTGAGCGACCCGAAAGGGACTTGTATGAAAAAGAACCTGGTTCGCGCGGCGTTCAGTCTGTTCATGCTGATGGTTTTCACGACATCAGCATATCCCCAATGGGTGCAGACCGACTGGCCGGCAAGCAACAGCTTCTTCGATCTTTACGCCGGCCAAGGCATGGTCTTTGCCCGGACCTGGGACAGCCTTAACGGCGGTCGGGTGTTTCTTACCGCCGATAGCGGCACAAACTGGGATCAGATGAGTTCCGCAGACAGCGATATTGACGTCTTGTCCATTGTAATCTGGGACGACAATATCCTGGCCGGCACTTGGAATGGCTTCTATCTCCCCACCTTGGATGACACCGACTGGTCCTGGCATGTTGTCACGCCCACTGGGATACCTGCGGATACAGCCATCCTGTCTACTGCGGTGATTGGCGACACTCTCCATGCCGGGGCAATTGGGCATATCTATGAATCATCGGCGGACGATCCCAACATTTGGACCGAAGCAGGCACGGGAATACCAGCGAATGTCCGTATCACCTGTATCGCGACCAATGGAAACGCCATTTTCGCGGGCAGTGACAGCAACGGCGTTTTTATTGCGACAAACGACGGAGCAAGCTGGACTGCAATGAACTTCGGCCTTGCCGATACGCACATCTCTCAACTCACAGCTATGGGCACCAAGTTGTTTGCAGTGACGTCGAAGGGCGTCTTCGTATCCGACGTCAATGATGTGAGCTATGTGTCGGACGCTGACGGCCCGATCTGGGTATCCGATCCCAATGGCACGACCTGGCTGCTCGGCCCCAACGGTACGGCCTGGACATCTGACGCTGGTCACACGATCTGGGTAGCAGACAGCTCCGGTCTCAAGAACGTGAATTGTCTCCTTGCGGCAGATGATTTGCTCTTGGCCGGGACTGACGCCAACGGGGTCTACCTCTCGGCCGACAGCGGCCTAACCTGGACGCCGTTCAGTTCAGGAATGTCGGACGACACCCGTGTCTGGTCCCTGGTCGCAAGCAGCGACAACCTCTTCATCTTTGCCGGGACAGATTCGGGAGTCTGGCGTATCCCTTCATCCGCAACGGCGAATAGCGAGCCAACAGCCGCGACGGCGACGTCCACCGAGACCGGAAGTCGATAAAGGATTCCATCTATGCGCAACACCACCGGACCAAGAACCAGTTCCTCATCCATGGGGAGACGCGACTTTCTGCGTAGGCTTGGAGCAACTGTCGGAGCCGCAGGGATAGCAGGCATCGTGGGTCCCTTCGATTTCGCCAGGGCTGCCATAACCCCCGGCGAACGGGGCCTGTGCATCACGGATATGTACACGACGCAACTGCGCAGCGGTTGGAGTGGTGTGAGCGGTGTTATCGTTCGTCTCGACACGAACAAAGGGATTTCCGGATATGGCGAATGCCGCATTGAAGACAACAGGTCTGCAACTGATCTGAGCTACCTCAAGCCAACCATCCTCGGAATGAATCCGACCCAGGTCGACAAAGTCTTCAATGCGATGAACGATGCGATCCTGGCCTATTACGATCCGCACGGCGCCATCGAAATAGACAAAATACCTCGGCGTACGGGAGCTATGTGCGGCATTGAGATGGCCTGCTGGGACATTATCGGCAAAGTGTACAACGTTCCCGTATGGAAACTCCTCGGCCCCAAAGTCAATGACAAGATCCGATTGTACTGCGATACGGGCCAGAAGACGGTGGCCACGTTGCCGCAAGCCGTCGAGACCCGCTTGAATATGGGGTTCACGTGGTTCAAGATGGACATGTATCTCACTCAACTGTGCAGGCGAAATGTCGATTACACCACACAGTCCATTGACGGCTACCCCTACACATGCTATGTCATCAACGATTCGGGCTACGAGAAACTCATGGACTACGCCGCGGCCTATCGAAGCCTGATCGGCGACTA
>CAZGRF010000078.1:0-11801 GCA_964527825.1 uncultured Pirellulales bacterium | reverse complement strand
CGATGTCATTCACGCGTGCGTCCTTGCCCTTTCACATGTTGCCGACCGATTCACGTGAGTGAGGATACCGCCGCGTTATTCAGATTGCAAGAACGCGCCGCGGCGGTCTTGACCACAAGGCAGCGGATGCGTCGGAAGAGCGTGCCGGCGGTCTTCACCGCACAGGGTATCAGTAAGCGCTGGGCCACGAGAGAAGGACGTAGGCATACCACGCGACGCCTTCGTATGTCCAGGTGTCAGAGAGTTCATTGACCAGCCTGTCTTTTTCTTGCTCGTGCGCCGTGTAGAAATGACAGCCAAGACGGTCGGACCAGAATCGGTAAACGGCGGCCGTTCCCTGTGGTTGATCGCCCGGCGGATAGGCATAGAAGGCCACGCCTTCATACGTCCAGATGTCCGCGGCGTAGGTGTTGACGATGGACTCCTTTTCCTCCTCACTCATGGTATAGAAGTGCGTGCTGAGCGCAGGGGACCAGAAACGATAGACCGGCCGGAGATTCCGATCGACGGGGGCATCGAACGCAAAGAAGGCCCTTCCCTCATACGTCCATACGGCATTCGGGTAGTTGGCGATGACATAGTCCTTTTCCGTCTCGCTGGCCGTATAGAAATGTCGGCTCAGCAGGGGGGACCAGAAACGATGTACGATCGGCGGCCTCTTGAATTCGTAAGCCCCGATGTCCACGTAGCTGGGATTGCCGGTGCCGGTATTCACCGCGAAAGTACTGTCATACCGCTCGTTGCCCAGGATATCGGTCTCGCTGGCGACATCGCCGTGAGCGGCATCAACACAGGGCGAGTAGAGCATGAGGCGATAGTCGCCACTGGCCGGATCGAGCAAGCACGGATCGGCATCGATGTTGCCCTCGCCGGCTAACCCTCCTCGGATGCAGCAGTAGCTCGCCGACGAGATCCCGCCGTCGGCATTGACAATCTCATCGTCGGTATCCCACAAGATACAATTCATTAGGTCGGCGACAGCTTGGTCGCCCTGATTGTACAAGGCATCGCCAGACCCGGCAGCGTCGTTATCAACGAACGTACAGTTGGTCGCCGTAAGCTCCTGGTGATTGCCGATCGCGCCGCCGTCCGTCTCCGACGCGTTGCCCGCGAATAGACAGTTGGTCAGCGCCGTTGTCCCATGGTTGACCAGGGCCCCGTCCTCGTGGGCAGAATTGTGCAAGACCTGGCAGTCGCTAAGGATGGCCGTGCCAAGGCCATTGTAAATAGCGCCACCCCACCAGGAATGGTTGTAGCTCAGCGTGCAGCGCCGCAGTGTTGCACTGCCAATGAGAAGATTCACGCCGCCACAAGTGTATCGGGTCCGGTTGCCGATCACGGGCCACCCTCCCGTGTCGGGGTCGCCGCTGCCAACGTTCCTCGTCAGGGTGCAGTCCTCCAGCGTGATGTCGCCAGCCGTGACCTCGACGGCACTGCCCATCTCGTAGTAGCCCGTCCCCGTTGAATAGGCGTGCATATCACAAACAACACAGTTGCGAATCACCGGGCTGCTGCCGCCACAATAGATGCCGGATGAGGCCGGGTCGGTGGTTATCGAGTTGGTGATGGTCACACCGTCCAGCACGCTGTCGGCCCCCTCACCCGAGTCGAAGATAAACCCGTAGTGAGGATCCGCGGCCGTGCTCTCGATATCAATGACCGTTGCGGCCACGATAGAGGGATCGCTCGGATCGATGCTCCGGACCGTGACGGCCTTGCCCCGGAAGTCGATGTCGTGATTGCCCTCGCCGGTGTAGGTGCCGGGCTCGACAAAGACCGTACCCCCGTCATCCACCGTATCGATCCCGGCCTGGATAGTAGGACAGACGCCCGTGCCACCACTGTTGACATGAACGGACACCAATGTTACGTCCGCATAACCGGCGCCCGACAAAGCAGACAGAAGAATTGCAGCGCTGAACAAGACGGCAAGGTTTTTCCCCCGTTTCATCATCGTTCCTCCCAAAGGAATCCGCTTTTCATTCGATTGCGGCTTGAAGAAGTCCTTCGTGACTCTGGCCTCACGGCGTCCGGGCTTGTCGGGTGATGCGTGTTGTGCCCCCTGGGAACCTCAGGCCCCCAGCGGATGACGCGGCTGTCAGCAAAGCTGGAACGCATAACCCCCCTGCCTCTGGTCCCAGATCCTCCGCGTGATCGGAGGCTTCAACTACACGGGCTAATCCTTGGTTTTCCCCCGAGTACAACCCCACTTTAGCCATAGTATACGACAAAGACCTGCCTTGAATCAAGCCTTTTCTTAGGGGGCAGCCGGGCCGATGGCTTGCGGAGGGACAGTCCCGCTCAACCTCCGGGCAGGCCAATCGACATTGCGTCCCGATTCCCAAGCCAAGACTCGGCAACCAAGGAAGACTGCACATTCTCACCACACGGGGCATCAACAGGCAGGTTTTTCGACAAGTCGCCCTTCGGTCATGCCGACAACAACTCTGACGGAATCCACAGATTCGTCCGGAGGCGACAATGGACTGAGGGACGGGCATGTGAGGACACAGCCCCATCCGACCAGGAGTGGAACATGCAATGCGTCAGTGAGATGCTGAAGGGGTCGCCCACGGTAAACGAGGTTCTTGACGGCAGGCTCGGAGTCAACGGTCAGGACCTGACCGTTCACGATATCATGAGCCGAGAGGTAGTCACCGCCGCCCCCGACGAGACGCTCCTCGCGGCGGCAAAGAGGATGTCCGAGAATGGCGTCTCCTGCGTCATCGTCACCGAGAATGAGCAGGTCACCGGCATCCTGACCGACAAAGACATGCTGCGCGGCATTGCCACCCGGGATTCTGACTTTCGCCGGCTGTGCATCGGTGATCTCATGTCACGTCCGGTAGAGGTGGTGACGCCGCAGACTTCCCTCATGGCGGCCGGCAAGACCATGGAAGCCAAGGGCATCAAGCGCCTGCCCGTGGTCGACGGCGAAGTCCTGGTGGGCATCGCCACCCAGACGGACATTACACGCGGGCTGGTCTCCATCAGTCCCCTGACGTCCGTTTGCGACATAATGACGAAGCGCGTGGCTACCGTAAGCACCGCGGCCACGGCGGAGGAGGCGGCCCGGGCCATGTCCTCCAGCGGCATTTCGTGCGTCATCGCAATGCACCGACAGTCCGTGGCAGGGATTGTCACGGAGAAGGACTTGCTCAGGCGCGTCGTGGCCCTGCACAAGGACCCCGCCACGACCAAAGTGGCGGACGTAATGTCCTTTCCGGTCGTCGCGATTGAAGCCACGTATTCTGTCCTGAGTGCCGGCAAGAAGATGGACCGAATGCGCCTGCACCACCTCGTGGTCATGGGCGACAACCAAGTCTGTGGGATTGTCAGTCAAACCGATATCACGAGAGCCGTCCGCAGGGAGCTCGAGCGCATGGAACTGCAGCGCCGCGTGCTGGCGACGGAACTCGACGCTCTGGCCCGGTACATCATGCAGGACCTTGAGAAGCTGCGCAGCTACCTCCGCGAGACAACGGACGCCCCGGAAACCGCCGCAGGGATCACTGGTCCGACCGGAGCGGACGCAACCCCCGATGGACGTCGCCGGTCCGAAGGCACGCTGGGTTGAGCGCGAGCAGAAAACAGCCTCATGGACGGTGTTGACCCGCCAGAAGCTACTCACTTGCAGTTTCTCACCGATTCTTACACGGCAGGCTGGAACTGAGCCGTCCGAAGTGATATTCTCTACCCGCCGGAAGAGTTGATGGAACCTACTATTCGGAAAGGAGGCCGAAGATGAGAACGCCCACGTCCATTTTGCTTGCACTCGTTTCCTGTATCGGGGTAGCGTCGGACATCCCGCACCTCGAATCCAGTCGGTTCACCATGGTCGGTTGGAACGTCGATTCCGGCGGAGCCGATGCGCAGTTGGTTGCCTTGCGCATCGCCCGGTTCCAGGGAGTGCGTTTGTGGGGTCTATGCGAGGTCCGCGACGAGCATTGGGCCCAACTGGTTACACAAGCCGCCGGGGAAAACGAGCCAGGTGACTTCGCCGGCATTCTGAGCCCGACCGGCGGTAGCGACCGATCGTGCATTGTCTACGACACGATGCAATTCGAGCTGGTTGCGAGCTTCGAAATCAATTGGCAGGATCGCCTCTGGTATTGCCCCAAGATTCCCGCGCGCCCGCCTCTGGTGGCGCGGCTGCGTCACCGTGCCAGCGGTCAGGAGTTCTTCTTCATGGTCAACCGGTTGTATGGGTGCCAGACCGACAGACAAGCAGCGGCGCTCAATGCCTGGGCTGCCGGGCGCACGATCCCCGTCGTTGCGGTTGGAACCTATGACTTCCAGTACGACCCGGACACGGGGCCCTTGTGTCCAGCCGGCCAGCAAGCGCTCATGGCGCTGATCGCTGACGGCGTATTCCACTGGCTTGCACCTGACAACCCCGTCGGAACACTCGATTGGAATCGTGACATCATCGACGATTTTGTCTTCCTGGCAAACACTGCGGGCCGTCTCCGGGGGCAGTCTCATATCGTTGTCGAGCCAGGCGACTTCCCCAGTGACGAAATGACTTCGGACCACCGCCCCGTCCAAGCGACGCTGATGGTCAATCCCGCCGTCGGAGGAGAGACAGGGATCGGCCGAAGCATCAGCCAACCGCTCGTATCGACCGCGCGGTGAACAAGGCCCAGTCGCATGAGGCATCCCGCTGCGCAGGTTGCCCACGTCAGGTGTCCGGGCAGGTGCAAGGCTGCCTCGGCCCGATGCCGGCCATTTGGAAACGGGGCAAATCAGTTGCTATACTTTCTATGGGTCGCGCGCCGGCAACGCATTGCGGCAGAGCCTGACAGTCCCCATTTGAGGAGGAGAGCCATGAGAACGATCAAGATTTCTGATGACCTGTTCGAGCAGTTGAAAGGTTTTGTGGCCGACCCATTCGATGATACGCCGGACGTCGTAATCGGCCGGTTGATCGAGATCGTCAACAAAGCCAAGAGCCGGTGGTCGCCGCTGGATGCCTACGACGCCTCCGATGACGCGCAAGCGCCACCGAAGTCTCATCGGCAAGCCCCACCGCAGACATTGCCTCAGGAGGAAGAACAGGTGGTGGTGCTGTAGAGGCTCCGCACAGGTCGTTCCCACCCCATAGACTTGGCAGGCGGCAAGGATGTCGTTCACTCTTCGGCGCCAGCCGCAACGCCGCTGCCCGTATCGGCCGACACATCACCTCAGCTCGGTTTCAAGCTCATACCTGGATTGGTCGCCGCTTTCGGTCCGCCCGCGGACCGATCCTGGCCTGCGCAGAAAAACAGTGGCACGCGCCTGAGGCGGCGGAGTGGCGCGTGCCACCTACCAAGTTGTCCGGCCCACGCCGGATTAGAAACCTAAGTTGGCCTCGTCGGGACTTGCGACACAGCGTGCTGCCACCCAAGCACACGAGGCTCCCATGAAAGTGTAGGAAACACTCTGCGGGATGACAAACCCCTCATCGAATGCGCGGTACTCCAGCTAGTCTCGTGAGGAAGCGCCTCTAATGCCGGGCAACCGGCTCCGACCTACCGAATGGCAGCGTAGTCAGTTCTCGCGATCAAGAAGCCGTCTTGCCAGCCGTTCTTGTACTGGCCGTTCTGTTCGTACCGGTGGGTGTCACGCGCGAAACGGTAGAACGGATGTCCGATAGTGTTACAGCCGGCCGAGTAGCCATCCACGTAGCCATCAACATATTCCGGAGCATACCCGGCGGCAACCAGTCCTTGGCGATCCGTATGACTACACCCCACGACAAGAAGACCTGTCACAACCGTGATGACCAGAAGCTTCACCATCCTGAGCACTCCAACCTTTTCACAGCCAAGCGACGCGTCGCCGGCTAATACCCTCCATTGCAAAGTATAAGAGGTTACAGCGTCTTTCAAAGGCAAGCAAGAAAGAAACGCCGTTGGCAGTACTGAAAAAGCCGATTTTGCGCGTGGCAAGAGTGCGGCCCCAATTCCAATCCGGGCATGCTGCAACCGGGGACCGGTCTTTCGGCTTGATTTGCCCCGGTTTTCCGGGACAATGCGCCCGACAGTCGTTGGGCTTTCGCGATGCGGACGTCCGGCTGTGAGTGGATGGGTTCGGACGGCGAGTTCGCTGTGATAGCAGACAAACGCACGAGAATCTTGGCGGCAGCGGTCGTTTTCGCAACTGTATGCACCCTGGCCGCGTGGTTTGGCGGCACCGGTGGCGCCGAATCGCAGGCAGTCTGGTACAGCATCGTCCCCCCGCTGCTGGCTATCGTATTGGCTTTCCTGACGCATAACGTCATGGCCAGCCTCGGGGTCGCCATCATCATCGGAGGTCTGCTCAGTGCCGTACCGCAGGCCCCTCTGAGTGCCCAAGCCTGGGGCCAGGGCACCGTCGCGGCGGCCTCCTATCCGGCCAAGACGCTGTCGGATTCAACCAATCTGCTCATCTTGTCTTTCATCCCTCCCATCTTCACTATGGTTGAGATCATCATCGCCTCGGGCGGTTTCAATGGCATCGTCCTGTGGTTGCTGAGGCGCGTCAGGAGCCGCAAGTCGGCCCAGATGGCAACGGCTGCACTGGGGGTCGTCTGTTTCATCGACGACTATGCCAATGCCATCATCGTCGGCTCGATGATGCAGCCCATCACGGATCGGTATCGCGTCAGCCGCGCGAAGCTCGCGTTTCTCGTGGACGCCACCAGCGCTCCCGTCTCCGGGCTGGCAGTCGTCAGCACGTGGATCGCCTATGAGGTCGGCCTGTTCGCCGACGTCAGCAACCAGCTCGGCATCGGCAAGACGGGCTACGCGATGTTCTTCGACGCGCTGAGCTTCCGGTTCTACTGCCTGCTCATGCTCATGTTCATGTTCACGCACATCCTGGTGGGCCGGGATTTCGGCCCGATGCGCAAGGCTGAAGCTGAGGCGCAAGACGGTGACGAGCCACCCGGAGGTGCTGCTTCGCAAACCAGCCCCACCCCGCAGGCGCACGGCAGGGCGCTCAATGCCCTGATTCCGCTGGCCGGATTGGTCACGTTCCACATGACAGGTCTCTGGCTCGACGGCGGCGGCCCGTCGAAGCTCCGCGACGGCGGCTTGCTCCTAAGTTGGGACTACTGGCGTGAGGTGATTAGCGCAGCCGAGCACAGCCACTTCATTCTCATGTCGGCCGCCGTGTTCGGGACAGCTTTGGCTATCTTATGCGGCCGGCTTTCCGGCTCGCTGCGGCTCTCGACCATCCCCCGATGTGTCCATCGCGGCGTCAAACGGGCCCTGCTGCCCTCCGTGATCCTGGTTCTCGCCTGGTCGCTGAAGCACTGCTGCCAGCATCTGGACACCGGAACGTTCCTGACGGCGCTACTGGCCGGCCACATCTCACCGTGCTGGTTTGCCCCGCTGCTGTTCATAGTCGCCTCGCTCACATCGTTTGCGACAGGGACAAGCTGGGGGACAATGGCCATCCTGATCCCGACCGCCATCCCCGTCGCCTTCGCCCTCGATGGAAACGCCTACGGCCCGACAACGATGATCAGCCTGGGAGCGGTGTTGGACGGGGCCATCTTCGGCGACCATTGCTCGCCGATCTCGGACACGACCATCATCAGCTCGGTGGCCAGCTCGTGCGACCTTATCCAGCACGTGCGCACTCAGTTGCCCTACAGTCTCGTCGTGGCGGCCATAGCTCTTGTCTTGGCGTATGTGCCGAGCAGCTTCGGGCTGTCGCCGCGATGGAGCCTCACGGTCGCGGCACTGGCTATCGTAGGCGTGCTCCTGCTGGGCAGCCGCTGGAAGAAAGCTGCCACGCCGGGAATGTGACCGCCGAATGCGTCAGTCGCCCGTGTACCACACCTTGGGGACGTCATCTCCCGTGGTTTCCCGTTGCGATGACACGTGGGCGTCCAACCACAAGATGTTGGCGCGGCCGCCGGTCTCGAAGGCACCGCTGGAGCGGACGCTGTGCCGGAAGATCCCCCGGTAGAATCGCTCACGAGCGCCGCCCGCGCGATAGTGGGTCAGATTCAGGGTGCCAGGTCCGTCGTTGTGGAACATGTCGACACTGCCCTGCTCGATCTTGGGTTCCACGTGGTCGTGGCAGACGATGAACTGAATCGGATGACGAATCGTGGTGGTGGCTCTGACCGTGCCGCCGTTCTCGTGGAACAGGTTGTAGTTGAGACTGTAGGCAGCGTGCTGGATCAGGTCGGGATCGTCGGGGTAGATCAGCTCGGCCACCTTGCGGTAACTCGGGCAGCCGAAGACGCTCGTCTCCTCGATATAGCGGGCATACGCGACCCCCCAATACGCGTCGCGATCGGTGGCGCTGCGCAGCGCGCCGGTGCTGTCGTACCAGAAGAAGCCGTTGGTGCGCTCGCAATCGGCCGGCTTGAAGTCGTTGTCCTGCAAGTACATCATCAGCCCGAGACCGACGTTGCGCAGGTTCGACCTGCAGACGGCTTCCCGGGCGCTTTCTTTGGCCTTGTGCAGAGCAGGCATGATGATAGCCATCAACAGGGCGATGATGGCTATGACAACCAGGAGCTCGATCAAGGTGAACGCCTTCGACGGCCGCGTCATGATGTTGCCTTCTCCTTGGCGAAGGCCGGGACCACCATCTCAGAACCTTCGCGCTGCACTGCCATCCTTTCCCGCCGCGTCGGTACCGGCATCATAACATAGACCCGGTACCGGTGGCAAGCTGCTTGAGAAGGACTCATCACAGCGACATCAACGCGTGCCGGTCGGCATTGCGATCATTTTCCGGTCTTGACCTCCCCCGAGACACTCTTGCCAAGCCAGAGCCCCGTGGCTCGGACATGCACCGAACTGACGTACACCTGCAGCAGATGGCCCTTGAAGGTCGCCTCCAGAACGAGGTCTTCGTGCTGCTGACGACGCCACCGGAAGGGACCATCCATGTTCACGTCGAGACGGCCGGGATAGCCGGTATCATCGAATATCGCAAGGCCCTCGACCTCGAAGTCCGTAGCCGCCAGAGCCAGATTCACATCGTATTTCTCACCTTCGAAGAGGGCCGAGCCGACGATCCGGAAAACCTCATCGCCAATGGATGTCTGTCCCCCGACCATGGTCGAGAATGCGAGAGTCTGCGGATCGATCGCAAAGGGTCCTCTCGGTGTCACGGTCTCCAGGAAGCCGGAGATCGACAAGACCAGCGGGAATTCCATTCCGCCGGCACCGCTCTCGCTGATGACCGCCGCGTGCTGCACGAGATCGCTCTCCACCTGGAACGTGGCCAGCTCAGCGGTCATCCCACCGAAGTCCACCTCCATCGTCATGCGACCCGTTGTCGAGGCCAAGTCAACAATCGGATCGTCAATCCGAGCCTCCCGGCCGTCATAATAGGCCTTCAGTTCGAGCCCGTATGAAGCAGCCGTACGATCGCACGTGAACTCGTACTCGCCCGCTTGCGCTGCGGAAGGCTCCTCGTCCTCTGACCGCGATTCAAAAGCATACCAGACAACGCCTTCGAACACCCACGTGCCGGCGTACTCTCTCAAGAGGACGTCCTTTTCGGTTTCGCTGATCGTATAGAAATGGGCGCCCAAGCTGTCGGACCAGAAGCGATAGACCGGTTTGGCGCCCGTGGGCTGGCCCCCCTCGGGATAGGCATAGAAAACCGGGCCTTCGTACGTCCACGCGTCCGCGTATTTGTCGATAAGGGTGTTCTTTTCCGCCTCGCTGATCGTCCAGAAATGGGAGGAAAGCTTATCCGACCAGAAGCGGTAGACGGGCATTACGTTCGGCTCGGTCGCAGATGTGTACGCGTAGTAAGCGATACCCTCAGGGACCCATATCTCCGGGTGCTGCACGAGTGCGGCCCGCTCGACCTCATCGGCCGTGAAGAAATGCTTGCCTGTCCGGGACGACCAGAAGCGATAGACAGGCACGAGGCTCTCGAACTCGTAAGCGCCCATGTCGATCGCCTTACCGGCCAGCCGCGGACTTCCGTCGAGGTCCGTGGCATTCGGGTCGAGGACAGAGTTCGGATCGCCTGCGTCGATACACGGCGAAGCAGCCGCCACGCGGTAATTGCCCGTGACCCAGACAGCGCCAGGATCGCCGGGCTCGACGATCACACTCGGATCGCCCGAACTGGCCCAATGACCCGGCTGGACGAACAGCGGGTTGGCGAATATGTTGCCCTGCTCAACGGGACATGCACCGTCCTCGATATCACAATAGGCGACGCCCTCGCAGTCCAGGACGACAAGCTGGTCCGGCGTGTTGCCCCATACGATCGAATTCGTGATACTTGCTGCGCCGGCGCAGAGGAGCCCAGCCCCGGCCGCGGTCGCTGCCTTCACATCATACGTAGCGGCTTTCGCCTCATCAGGCGCGGCGTTGGAGACAATCGTGCAGTAGTCGATGACAGCCACATAGCACCAGATGCCGCCTCCGCCGGCATTTGCGCTCGCCAGACCGAGGCCGTTGCTGCCGCAACGATTGCCCGCCACGAGACTGCCGACGATCTCCAGTGAATCGACGCAGAAGATCCCGCCACCGTCACCACCTTGGCCGGCAATCCCTTTCTCGCCGTTCGTGCTGTCGCCGGCGGCGCCGGCGGTGTTGGCCTCAATCATACAATTCTTGAGGGCCCCGCGCATACAGTAGACGCCCCCGCCTTTTCCGCCCTCGGCTGCCTGGATTCCGTCGCCTCCCTTGCCGGCGGCGTTGCCGCTGATCGTGGAGTCCTCCACGAGAAGAGAATCGCAGTAAATACCGCCTCCGTAACCGCCCCTACCCGGAGCAAAACTGGAATTGCTCCCGGCGCCTGCGGCGTTGTCGGCAACAACGCAGTTCAATACATATACGACCGAACTCGTCGCGTATACGCCGCCCCCGTCGCCGCCGGGCAACGTGGCGTTGCCGACAATCCGACAGTGTGTCAACGCGAGCGTGCTGTTTTGACAATACACAGCACCACCCGCAGCGGCCAGCCCGTCCGTGATCGTCAGGCCGGAAATCACTGCACCGTTGCAGTTGGCGAGGTAGAAACCGCGATGCGGACCCTTGTCGCTGCCTTCGCAGTCGATGACTGTGGCCTCGACAACATCGGAGTTCGCAGGATCGGCGCCTTGGATGGTGATGGCCTTGCCCCGCAAGTCGATGTCGCGATTGCCCAGACCGGTATAGATGCCCGCGTCAATGACAACGACGTCACCGTCGACGGCGGCATCGACAGCGGCCTGGATCGTGCCGAACCCGGTCTTGCTGTCTTGAGAGACATGCAGAGTTTCGGCGCTCAACACGCCGGGGACTACCGCCAGAAACATCCACGCTATCAGTACACAGAGATCACGGGGTCGGCAATACATGCTAAACCCTCCTCGCAAAAGGACTACGCAAATCTTGAATCTACAACTGTTTCAGATTAGTGCCGTTGAAAACGCCGTGCGTAACGCTTTTTCCTTGGTTTTCCTCCCTCACGGCTGGATGTGAGCCCGTCCGTGCTCGCCGATCTCATCCAACTACGCAGACCAAGCCATTGATCGCGGATGGCGAGAAAGCCATAGAAGACGCATTCGTTACTCACCCAGAGTGTGTATTGTAGCAAATAGAGCGCGTCGTGTCCAGACCCTGCGCGCGCCGCGGGCACTCCGAGCCGCAAGTTCCGTTATGGGACTACCCCCGGTGTAGCCTCGCGCGTCGAGAGGCCGCTTGTCGCGGACCCAGTCTGTCAACATAGAGTGGCCGTGGAGAATGCCCGGTCCGACGCGCATGTGCGTGATGCCGTTGTCGCCCGCACAGAAGACAATCACGCTCGGCTCACATAGTGCAACAACGCAGTCGGTAAACCGCATTCAGATCAGCCAGATTCTT
>CAZGRF010000077.1:8046-11818 GCA_964527825.1 uncultured Pirellulales bacterium | reverse complement strand
GGATGTGGCGGAATTGGCAGACGCGCAGGCTTCAGGTGCCTGTGGGCTTTGGCCCGTGGAGGTTCGACTCCTCTCATCCGCATTCCTTCCCTACAGGTCGTCAGTCCTATGCCCACCTCGCTCCATCCAAACGGCTACCTTTAAGGAAATCTGCCGTCGCGGGCCGATAAACAAAGTACACGGAAGGCGGACGAGGTCTGCCTCTGCGAAGTGACAATACGGTTGGGCTCCTATGCTGGAAGTGCTCGAGAGCTTCGAACGTGTGGCAGGACGGCTTAGTCCGATAGTCATGGTGCTGCCGGGTCTTGTCATGACGGCGCTGGGCCTGTTCATCTGGCTGGGTGGCATGGGTTTTCGGCGGCTGGTACTGGCGCTCGTCGGTGGCCTTGCAGGTGCGGCCGGGGCCTTTTGCCTGGTCACTCAGCGCCCCGCCATACTGACTCTCTCGGCTTTGGCTGTGGCCCTTTTGGCGGTTGCCTTTCAAAGGTTTTTTGCCGCCGTGCTATTGGGTGTGTTGGCCGCTGTGGCGGTCTTCGCAGTCTTGGCCTGGCCGTCTCTTCGTTCGTGCGAAGCGACTCTTGCAGGTCAACATGGTCGCACAAGTGAAGGCCCCACGCTCGCGGCGAGCGCAAGCCTTGAGGTTGTACAGGCATACTGGCTCGATTTGGCTGCCGAGGTCAAGGGAGCAATCCGAGCGCTGGCAGTGCTCAAGTGGGGTGTTGTTGGGGTAGTAGGGCTCGGCGTGCTTGCCTTCGGTCTCGTGTTTCGCCACCTGGGCGGGGCCATGGCCTGCGCCATCACGGGGACGTCGCTGATCTTTGCCGGGCTCGTGCTGCTGCTGGCCTTCAAGGGCGCCGCTCCCGTCGTTCACATTGAGGACAGGGCTGTCTTCTACGGCCTCGTGTGCGGCGGTATGATTGGCTTCGGGACCCTCGAGCAATTCCTGCTGTGCCGGCGCGCCGAGAACCGGCGCCAAGCCAAATCCAAGAGACCCGACGCGGATCAGGAGGAATCAACGCGTGGTTGGCGCAATCGATAAGGGAACTGACGCAGTGATCGTCTTGCCGATGACGGACGCACGTTCTCGGAGGCAGACCTCTGGCAAAGATGAACTGGAGTAGCTTATGAGCAACTTTGTGGTGTGTATCTTGCTGGCGGCCGCCGCAAGTGAGCCTTCCGAGCAGGGAATCATGCCGCTCGATATGATGTGGAAGTACGTCAGCACACTCGGGATCGTCGAGGCGCTGACGTTTATCTCGTTCGGCACGGTCTGCCTGTTCTATGGCTGGCGCATCTTCAAGATCCTGGTGACGATTTGTTTCGGTCTGTTGGGACTGTTTCTGGGCGTCTGGGCCAACCAGCACCTTATTCAGGGCGACGTCATCTGGCTGTCACTGATCTGCGTGATCTTCTTCGCCGTTCTCTCCATTCCGTTCATGCGGTGGGGCGTTACTCTGCTGGGCGCTTTCTCGGGCGGCGTCCTGACCGCCGGAGGGTGGTTGGCGGCGGGTCTGCCCGAGCAGTATGTATGGGCGGGTGGCCTCGTGGGTCTCATCGCGGGCGGCATGATCTCGTTCATCGTCTTCAAGATCGCCGTCATCCTCTTCACCAGTCTGGGCGGCAGCTCATTGATGGTTGTCGGCATTCTCGCGATCCTCTACCGATACATGATCCAGGGGGAGCAGTTTGAGGCATTCGTTTTTGCCAATCAGTGGTTCCTGCCTGCCCTGCTTCTTGTCCCGATGGGGATGGGCATCTTTCTGCAGAACCGGTTCAGTAAGACTTCTCAGGACTGGACCGTGTGAGGATCGCGACCACCCTTTGAAGGCAGAGGTCGTAAGTGGGAAGCGATAGGCACTGCCGGACAGGCAGCGCGCGCGTTCAAGACGCCGAGGTGCAGGCGGCCGGGCGGCGCACCGATAGGAGGCCCGAGTTCTCTCCCTCCTCGGAAGCGAGAAGTCCTTGCGCTTGCGGGAACTCACCGAGAAGACGCATGATTCGCTGTCGCTTGACGCGTTCCGGGACCTTGTCAGTCAGGTCACATGCGACGGTGTTCGGACGGTCCGTATAGGAAAACACCTGGATCTGATCGAAACGAACGGACCTCAGCAAATCCATCGTGTCCTCGAAGTCCTCATCTGTTTCGCCCGGGAATCCGATCAACACATGCGTATCCAGAGGAAGAGTGGGCGCCTTCTCCCGCAGGTATGTCAGACAAGTTCTCGCCTCGGTTCGGGTATAGCATCGCTTCATCAGTTGAAGAATTCTATCACTTCCCGATTGCACCGGGACTTTCAACAGTTGAATCCGATCGGTATGAGCGGCGAAAATGTCACTGAGCGCCGGTGTGTAACGAATAAGATAGCGTACGTTCACATCGGTCAGGACGAGCTTGTACGGGCCGGGACGCCTAAACAACTGCTCGAAAAGCTCGACGCAATTGCTCCCAATGTCCAAGCCGTACGAACCGATGTCCTCAGCCAGGATCTCGAACGCCGTGTACTTCTGTGCCAGACCCCGATCGAATTCGGCCAGGATATCGTCTAGAGGTTTGGATCGCAGAGTGCCCGCGGCATACCGGATGGCACAGTAGGTGCATTCCTCGAGACAGCCCCTGGCAATGCGGATGAAGAAGACCGGGTCCGCGGACTTGTCTCGAGACCTCAGACGGAATCGTCGCAGCGTGCGCATGGCGAATCTCTCCGTTCCTACCCGGCTGAGAAGCGAATAAGCGAGGCGTTTGGCTTGGAGCTTGAGCGCTGCGACTGCGCCAATGGTGGGGTACATCTCGTCGACGGACCAGCTACTCGTGGCTGCGAGGATGTGAGGCTCGACGCAATTGACCGGTGCAATGTCTTTCAACGCGATGCGGGCGCCGATTATTGTGTCAAGTTGATTGATGTCCGCCGGACGGACTACCGTCGCGTCGAACTCCTGGTGGACACGGGCCGCGTTGATTCCTGCCAAACAGCCAACAACGACCAGTTGCGAGTCCTTGCGTCGCTTCTTGTCCAGGAAGGACACAAGTCGGATGCTCTCCTCTTCGATGTGGGCGGCGAAGCCACACGTGGCCACGACGATCAGATCCGCATTCCGTGCATTGTGCGTCATTCTCCAGCCGTTGGCCCGGAAGTAAGAGGACAACCACGCGGTGTCCATCTGATTGCGCGGACAACCGATAGCGAACGCGACGCATGCTGTTTTGGATCTTGACATAGGGTCATCCTTAACGCTTGTCTCGCCGTCTCTTTTCGGCCTTTTCTGGGTTGTGACTTGTGCGGAGAGTTCCCTTTTTTTTTGTGTCCCATAACGTCGGGCAAGGTCTCGCAAACGGCCGGATTGGCCTGCAAGGAATCCCTGGGCAACTCTGCATTCTCGAACGCGTCTGCCACCCTACCAGTCAAATGGCATACCCCTAACTCGAAAGAGGTCTTTCATAGAGCGCCCACGGGGATATACGCTCCGGGACCCGACAGAAGCGAGGCTCGAATACGTAGCGTTTGCAATCACCCTTACCTCCAAACACAATGAATACATCACAGGTGCGCGGGATGTCAAGCGAATACTTCTGAAATTCGGGTGAGTGGCAGACGTATTCCGCACGTCGTTTCTGCGTCCACATCTGGCGGGAACGGCTGCTGCCCTGCCAAACAGGTTCGGGTTAGAGCTTCTCGGTCACAGTATGACGGACTGTAGATGGCCCAGCGAAATACCCGCGTTTATCTTCCCGGATCGACGCCTTCGGAGGTCACGACGACCCGCTTCATCGTCC
>CAZGRF010000077.1:0-7946 GCA_964527825.1 uncultured Pirellulales bacterium | reverse complement strand
CGCCGAACATGTAGATCGGCCCGCCCAGATCAATGCCCGACTCGTCTTTCGCGAAATCGTACTCGAACTCGAAGAGAAACTCGATGTTCGAGGTGACAGGCACGGTCAGGCCGGCCGTGATGAATGGGAAGAACCCCTGTTCGAGCGTGTCAGTGTGCTCGGCGTGGTCGGCAAAGGTGATGAACGTCCCGGGAAAGTACGGGTCTTCCATCGTCGTATAGTAGTCGTCGTCCCAGGAGTCGAGGAACCAGTAGTAGCCGATGCCACCTCCCACATGGGGCCGGATGGACAGATCGTCACCAAAGGGATAGAAACGCGCCGCCGCACGCACGTCGATGATCGAGAAACTGTCGGAGTAGTAATCCTCGTAGAGCACGCCTCCTTCCTCGTATATGTCCTCGAATTCGGATGTGCCGAGCAGCGATCCGCCCACCGCCAGCGAGAAATCGACATGATCGTTCGCGAGCATGGCGGTGGAAAGCTCCAGTTCAAAGCGGGCCCGGGTCGTCTCCTGTCCGTCGATGGGACTGTCGAGCGTCTGAGCGCCGACCTTGATCCCGAGACCGGGCCCCGTAGCGCCGAAGCTACTCGTCGCGGTCGCGCAGAGCATCAGTCCTGCAGCCCCAATGCCGAGGAACCAGTGTTTCCATGAGGAATCTCGGGCCGCGCAGGTGCTGGGCATCGGGTCGCGGCTGACCCCCGCCTCTTGTCCAAGGACAGACTGTCTCTTCGCCATCGTATGTACCTCCGTTACAGAGCTGAAAGCCGCCAGAAAACGCGTCTATTCGCGTATCTGTCTATAGAAGGCGCAAAGTGGCGCATGGGTAACGGAACCTGGATGCTGCCGGCGTCTTTCCGCTGGTTGAGTCCAGCGCTTTGGGTTTTTCTCCCACGCACCTGTGGGTATGGCGTCGGCCGATCTGCGGAACTCATAGGTATGGCTTGTTGCCAATGGCGAACACGGCCAATGTAACAGCGGATCGGCGCTTCGGCCAATTGGGGTGAATGACCATTCGGCCCCGTGTGGTGGATCGTTACAGGCCTGTAGTTGAAAAGGAGGATCATACAATGTCACAGACCTGCCGTCGCGCTGAGACCGACGAGAGGAAGCCGCCTCTGAGCCGGCGTCGTTTCATGGCTGGTGCCGCGGCGGCCGGGCGCCGCCTCCGGCGCTACGTTATGTCCGGCTGACGATGTGCGCCGTCAGGATCAAGAACACCGCGATGTCTTCATCCTGCGTTGCCCCGACGATGAGGGGCTTGCCGGCGGTAACCGACACAGAGCCGTTCCACGACCACGATACGCTGTCAGGTGGCGCTTCACCGCCGCTCTGTCGTTCGCGCCGCACGCCCGAATAGGTGAAATCATAACGCAGCACGATCGTGTCCTCGGACAGGAAAGACGGCCACACCTCGAAGCTTTGGCCATTTTCGTAGGGGCTGTAGTCGACCGTCTCTCTCGGACCCTGGCTCGTATTGACCACCCTGGTTTTGGCGCGGTACGTGGTTTTGCTTTGCCTCATCCGGCCCTGCTGGGATCGGTGGACCCCCACGGCCTTGGCGCCCGTGACGACAGTGGCCGTGTCGGGGTCTTTGAGGCACTCGAGAATGTTCTCCACAGAAACCGCGTGAGGCGCCTGGCCGAGCGGACTGACGCCCATTTCATAGAGCGCCGACAGATCGATCTCTATGACAAACGATTCGACCAGGACGCCGATGTCTGCGTAGGGATCCTCCGCCTGTTCATCCGGGTTGCGGTCCCGTGTCGTCGTCGGCCGGACCACGGGTGGCCGAACCTGTCTCTGAGACGCGGCCGGGCTGCCGCCGATCAGTACAACCGCCCCCGCCAGCACAAAGATGAGCGCGAGGCCTACTTTCGATTGCCTTGTCATGGTTTTTCCCTTTCACATGCCGCCTATTCGATTCTTGCATTGAGTCCGCAGCCCTGTGACTCGCACAACTATATGCACCAGACGCTCGCGACGGGATTACGTTACATCTTTTCGGAAAGCCAGCCCGGGTAGGCTCTCAGACGGCGATAAGACTCCCCGCGTCAGCCTCGCGCCCGCGTGATCCACTCCAGAGGATCGAGCTTGTAGTAGTCGCGCAGTTCGTCGTAAAGCTCGGGGTGTCTCTTCTGCATTTGTTTGGGTTTCTCGAAGAAAGTCTCGCTTGCCACGGCGAAGAACTCGGCCGGATTCGTCGCCCCGTATTTGCGCATGACCGAGCGCCGGTGGGCCTTCTTGCTCTTCTGCAGCGTCGCGTACTCCCGGCCCAGGACGCGGGCCCAAGCGACGTAGGCCGACCGGTGTGCCAGAATGGGCGCGCCGTCGGCAGTTCCGTCTTCCTGATCGAGCTGATGGGCGAACTCGTGGAGCACGACGTTGCGCGCATCGGCGATATTCGATGTGCCGCCAGTGACGCTGTCCCAGGCCAGCACGACGGGCCCGTTTTGCCAGGACTCTCCGAGACGGACGCTCTGGCCTTCGATGGTGACCCGGCCGTCGGAAGAGACGATCTTGGCGACATACGTATGCGGGTACACCATGACGGTGCGCAGCTTGGCGAAGTAGGTTGTCTTTCGGTTCAACAGGAGCATGCACGCCTGGGCCGCAATTGTGACCCGAATCTCGTCCGTGATCTCCAGGCCGCCGCATCCCTCAAAACGTTTCTCGTCCAGGAAGACGTTGATGCTGCCGTGAAGCTGCTGCTTCAACGCGTCCGGCAAGCGGCTATAGAGAGGGACATTCTCCTCGACAATCTGCCTCCATGCCTCGGGAAACGGCGTGGCCGTCAGACGTTTGCGCCGGGCAAGCCGAGACAGACGCCTGGCGATGAGGATGGTCACCGCCAACAGCACGCCTGCGATGGCCGATATGGCATAAATCATGCTCGCGTGTCCTTTCGTGATCGATCCGCGCAGGGCGGCCCGCGGAGCAGAGCTGGCCCTACAACTTCGCACCGCAGAACTTGCAGTACTTGGCGTCCCCGTCGTGCCCTTCAGCACTGCAACTGGGGCACGCCTGTGTATTGGGTCTCGTGCGGGTCGCCTGCGACCACTCGACGGTCACGATTCCCGTCGGCACGGCGATGATCGAGTAGCCCAGGATCATCACGATAGCGGCCAGGAATTGCCCCAAACCTGTCTGAGGTGAGATGTCGCCATAGCCGACGGTGGTCAGGGTGACAATCGCCCAGTAGACACTGGCTGGGATGCTGGTGAAGCCGTTCTCGGTCCCTTCGATGACGTACATCAGAGAACCGATGATGACCACCAGCGTCATAACGACGAAGAGGAAGACCAGAATTTTTCGGCGGCTTGCATAAAGGGCCTTTCTGAGCACGCCTGCCTCTTTCGTGTGGTGGCCGAGCTTGAGGACCCGGAAGACCCGCAGGACTCTCAGCACGCGAATCACCGCCAGATACCGACTCCCGTAGATCACGAGGCTTAGGTAGGTCGGCGCGATCGCCAGCAGATCAACGATGCCGAAGAAGCTCACGGCATAGCGGGCGGGCCGGCCGACACAGACCAAACGCAGGATGTACTCGACGGTGAACAGGATCGTGAAAAGCCATTCGCCGGCGTAAAGCCATGCGCCGTGCCGATCCCGGATGGAGCTGACGCTATCGAGCATGACCGTCGCGACGCTCAGCAGGATCGCAGCGATGAGCACGATGTCGAACCACTTGCCCGCGGGCGTGTCGGCTTCAAAGATGACCTCGAACAGGACGTCCCGCCACGGACGATTGTGCTTGCCGGCAGCCTGGCTCATTCTCGACCTTTCCATAACCTCGTCATAAGGGCCGCGTGGTTCAAGCGATGCATCAAGGCCGATGGTACGCCCTTTTGCGGCGCCGTTCAAGCCGGTTCTCGACGCCACGCTGCCGACGAGAATCGACGGATGTTACCAGAGACCGACTCGGTGCCTTGTATGGATGGGTAAGGTCTCGAAATCAAGGATGTTGACATGAACCTGGTGCTGGTCATCCTGGAAATCGCCGTGTTGCTGGCCGTTGCCTTCGGATATGGCAGGCAGTAACGCTCAAGTCGAAACACGCCCGTTGAGCAGTGACGCCGTTCGCTTCATCGGTGGCCTTGAGGCTCCAGATACATGGCGGCGCCGAATCTTCTCGCTGCGTCCTGCCTGATGTATTCCATGATGGCCGCGAAGTGGATCGCCGGCTGCAGGCGTCTTCTTCTGTCTTTGCGCTCCGGGTAGATGATCCTGAGGATCTTGCCCTTCTCCCACTCGCGGGGCTCGATCTCGAATTTCGCAGAGAACCCGTATTCTGAGAGGAAATCGAGATTGGGGACCGGGTAGGATTGAGGCTCGGGGTCCGGACATTCCGGCAGATCGGGAACCACCAAGGCCGTCACGACGCCGTCGTCCAGGCCGATATCGAGGTTCCTCATTCTGATGTCCACGAGAAAAAGGAATTCGCCCGTGTACCACGTCCCGTGCACGGCTTTGGCTGCACGCCTCGCTACATCCTTGGGTTGGGCGCCGAGCCAGCGCAGCTCTTCATCGAGCGCCACCGTCATGGCTTCGTCGTATGATCGCTGCGTATCGCGCATTGCCCGGACGGCCAGCCGTGTTCCCAGGAGATTGGAGAACGTGTCTTCCCACGAGAACGCGGACGGGAACTCGGGATACCACGGGGTGGGCCGGTAACCGAACCACGTGAGGATCTCATGCCAGGTCAGTGCGTTGAAGGCCAGATACTGGCCGAGCGGAATCGAGATCTCGCGTGCTATTCGGTCTTTCTCGGCCTCGGGGAGACGTTCCCAGCCCGGGGGGTAATCAAGGGTCACGTAGTAGCGTGAAGGCTCCCACAGTTTGAAGGAGAATATAGTATCGTTTCTCTTCAATCTGGTGAGGGTTTTCTGCGCGAGATAGGCTGTCCAGTCGGCAGCTTTGCGCACATGGGGCACGTCGATGTGACCGCCTCGACAGGTGTAGAGAATGCCGTTTTTCTCCTTGCGGCCGCTGCGATATCCGTGTGTCCCGAGGTTGTCGGAGTCCGCCCACACCGTGCCCACCGACGCGCTGGCGTAGCACGACATGCGGATGCGCGGCGAATGGACACTGTCCTTGAAACCGAGCAGAGTGGCGACGTGCGCGCAGCCCGTCAGAAGGACCATGGGCGCGCCCAGGCATAGGATGGCAAGATTCCTTGCGATGACCGAGCGATAGCTTTCCTGTGTTCGGTGCATCCGACCATCCGACTAACAGGGGACCGGGATCGACTCTCTGTGCGTGCCCAGCCACATCGCTGAGCCTGGCTCCCGGCAGACTATCAGACTTGCCGCAGACGTTCAAGGCTCTTGGGCTGTCTCTGTACGAAGAGGACAGGCACGCAGATCACTCTCTGTGGGTGATGTTTGTGTTGGCCCCATCACAGCCTCCGTGGTATCATGGGGCCCGGTTTCAGAGAAGTCAGCAATAGCCGGTAGGGTCCTGCGAGGGGGAAAGGGTGGGTCTTCTGGCACAGACATATGTTGGGCGAACAGGGACCCCGGACACACTGGACAGGATCGCGGCTCAATGCTGCTTGAGACCACGATGAAACAACACGCAGGGAGTCTGCTCGGTGGTCAAGGGCAGGCCCGCAGTCCTGCCGAGGGTACGCGACCACAAGGGAGGTCGTCAGTGAAAACACCTGTTAAGGTCGTACGAGCACGGCTTCTGTCCTTGAGTAGTGTCCGGCTGAAAGGCGGGCCTCTCAAGCAGGCCCAGGACGTTGCTGCCAAGTGCCTGCTCGAACCGACCCGCGAACGCAGAATTGTGAAACGCGAGTTTCAAAGCAAGTGTTCATTGCAGAAAAGGGGTATTGTCATGAGAACAACGCCGTCGTTTCGCTTGGTGATGGTGCTCGCTGCCGGTGTGACTGCTACTTGGGTCTGCACGGCTTGGGCGCAGCAGAATCGTGACGTTCAGCCTGATTCCGGCGTGAATCTGGCTGTTGTGGCCGAGCCGTCCAGTTCCTATGTCTCCGGAGACACGACCTTGGCTGCGCTTAACGATGGCTCGGAGCCGAGGAACTCGCGTTTCAACCGAGGGGGATCCTACGGTAACTGGAACCGGACCGGCACGCAGTGGGTGCAGTACGACTGGGATCGGGCCATCAGCACAAACAGGATCGATGTCTATTGGTGGGACGACCGGCAGGGCGTTCGCCTGCCGAGCGCCTCGCGACTGCTCTACTGGGACGGCAGCACGTTTGTCCCCGTCAAGAATGCGTCCGGCCTGGGCGTCGCGGGCAATCAATACAACACCACCACGTTCGATGAAGTCACTACCTCCAAGCTCAGGCTCGAGATCGACGGCGACGGAACCTATTCGACCGGCATTCTCGAATGGAAGGTTTACGACTCAGGTAAGTCACCCGACTTTCCGCCGTCGGTCGAGGCCGGCATCGAGCGGACCGTCATGACAGGCGGAAAGACCTACCTCAACGGAGCCGTCAAAATGCTCAAGGGTGACAGCTCCGGGGCCAAGGTGACCTGGAGCAAGGCGTCCGGACCGGGCACGGTCAGCTTCGAGAACGCCGATGCTGTCGTGACGAGCGCGACGTTCTCCGCTCCGGGAGATTACGTCCTCAAGCTGACAGCCGGTGAAGGCCGGTTGAGCGGCTCAGCCACACTGAAGGTCAAGGTCGAGAATCCGCCGCCGGCCGACCGCCTGGACGTGGTCTATACCAAGAACTACAAGATCGACAACCCGCTCTGGAACTCGCGGGCCAAGGCCTTGATCGTCAACTGGATTCCTCACTGCATCGACCAGATCAACGATTCCAACTTGCCTGAGGGCGGCATCAACAACTTCATCGATGCCGCTATGGCGCTGCGGGGTGAGGAACTGCCCGAGGGGCACGGTCATCGCGGCTATGTCTTCTCCAATGCCTGGGTCCACCAGACGGTTGAATCGATGTGCATCGCGCTGATGGTCGATCCCGGGGGCGACGACGAGATCATCGCAGCCCAGAAGAGGATGAAGGCCACGCTCGAAGACTGGATCCCGAAGATCCTGGCTGCCCAGGAGCCTGACGGTTACCTCCAGACCGCCTTCTCGATGCGCCGGGTCCGTTCCGCCGGCCGGCGCGGCCAGCCTCAATCCAGCTATCGCTATGACAACGGCCCGTTCGAACGCTGGTCGCCGCGCCGACGGGGCGATCACGAAGGTTATGTTGCCGGCTACTTCCTCGAATCGGCTATCAACCACTACACGTTGACCAACGGCACGGACAAGCGCCTCTACAACGCCGCCAAGAAGCTGGCCGATTGCTGGGTCGCCAATCTCGGGCCGGGCAAGAAGGAATGGTACGACGGCCACCAGGAGATGGAGCAGGCCCTCGTTCGTTTCGGCCGGTTCGTCAACGACATGGAAGGCTCCAACAGCCACGGCGACAGCTACATCAAGCTGGCCAAGTTCCTTCTGGACTGTCGCAACAACGGCAGCGAGTACGACCAGAGCCACGTGCCCGTGCAGCAGCAGTACGAGGCGGTCGGCCACGCGGTGCGCGCCACCTACAACTACTCGGGCATGGCCGACGTCGCCGCCGAGACGCATGACGTGGACTACCAGAGCGCCGTCATGAGTCTTTGGGACAATATCGTCAACAAGAAATACTACGTCACCGGCGGCATCGGCAGTGGCGAGACCTCGGAAGGGTTTGGCCCGAACTACTCGCTACGCAACAACGCCTACTGCGAATCCTGCTCGACCTGCGGCTTGGTCTTTTTCCAGTACAAGATGAACCTCGCCTACCACGATGCCAAGTACGTGGACCTGTATGAAGAGTCGTTCTACAATGCTCTGCTGGGTTCCATCGATATGGAGGGCAGGAATTTCTATTACACGAACCCGCTGGACTCGAGTGGCTTTCGCTACCCCTGGCACGGCTGTCCCTGCTGCGTGGGCAACATTCCGCGCACGCTGCTGATGA
>CAZGRF010000076.1:0-11878 GCA_964527825.1 uncultured Pirellulales bacterium | reverse complement strand
ATGTTGTGGTCTTCGTTCACAGACAGAAACGTGGGATTGGATGTATCCGAGAGACTGCCGGACCAGCGGACGAACGCCCAGCCGGGGTCGGCCGCGGCCTCAAGGTGGACGAGCGCGCCGTTGTCATACGTGAACACACCCTCGCCGGGATCAATGACCGACCCTCCCGCTGTCGAACAAAGCAGCACTTGGCACTGAGCGTACAAATCATAGCTCAGGTCGATATCCGGGTTGTTTGCGACGATCTGAGGGAGATACGTGTCGTAGGCCTCCCGGCCCAACGGATTGCCTCGGAGATCGAGACACTCCAGAGATATCAGGGCTGCCAAGGCCGAGATGTCACTGATTCGATTGAAGCGAAGGATCAGCGTCCGCAGGCTGCTCAAGCCGGACAAGGGCGAGAGATCGCTGATGTGATTGTCATGGATGTCCAGGTATTGCAGATTCGTGAGTCCGGCCAACGGTGAGATATTGCTGATCCGATTCCACCGCAGCACCAGCGTTTGCAGATTGATGGCATATTCCAAACCTGTCAGATCGCCAATTCCCCATGAGGCCCCGTTGAGGGAGATCAGCCCCAGCATGTCGGTCGGTGTCGGGTCCCAGATCCACAACTCGTCTTCCACCGCCGCTTTCAGGCCGGCGTCCGGGAAGTAGACTGGCTCTTCGGCCCACGCGAGGCCACCAAAGAGCGATGGCAACACTATTGCCAGAAATGTCCTCTTCATCGTTGCCTCCTGCACAGCGTATCTCCCTGGGACATTAAACAGACACCTCTTAGAGGGGGCTGAGATACGTGGACAGCAATCGTACAAGATGTCTCGACAGAATTCAAGTCAGGAGCGGCGGTTGTAACTGCCCCAACGATTGCGGGGCTCTTTTGGGAGCTCCATCGCTTGTGGCTCCAGCCGGCGTCGGGCAACGAGCCGTTGTGTCCGAGACCGCAGACCACACGTTCCGGGACAATTGCGACTTCGGCTTGGCCTTCGCCGCGCGACAGAACTGCCTTCTTGCAGGTCCGTCCTCCTTCAATCGATCCGGCCCGCGTGCCCGCGGCACCCGTGTGAGCCTGGACGAAACGAGGTCGGCCGGCGCATCCAGCGTGGATGAGGCGTCCACGCAAGACACGATGAAACCCCCCACGCCCGAGTCATCAGCAGGGTTGGCAAGCGCGCGTTAGACCCATCCCTAGGCGCTGTGGCCAGCCTCTGCCTCAGATGATCCTCGTGACAGATTCGCCTCCAGACCGCAGACACAGCTCCCGGCCATGCTGTCGGCTTCTCCTCCGTCGGGACAATCCCGGATCCGACGACAACGGCCGACGCTACGGGTGTCTTTCGGCTACGTTCTTCCCAGGGACTTCATGTATTTGCCGGATTTCCGAAGTCCCATGCGTGAGGCCTTCTTCTTGACGGCCTCGGTAGGACGGCCGAGTCGCGACGCGACATCGGCAGTCGCGCGGTTGGGGAAGAGGTGTCGGAGTTGCTTGATGTCGTCCTTCGACCAGACTCCTTTGACAAGTTTTTTCCTTGCCATCTCGCGCCTCCTTTCGGCGTACCTAACTCACTACGGGTTAGACATGCAATTTCGGATTCTAGCCGCTTCGCATGGCACGATCAAGTACTTTTCACGGTTTGGACGCAAAAACATCGCGGTCCGGCCCGGCGTTGTCACTGCTTGTACGGCGCGACCCTGGGGCAGGTTCGGATATTGTCACGCGATGGTCGTCCCACGGCGGGCCGCCGCGTCGGAATCAATAGGCAGGTCGATAGTTGTCCTGCGCTCGCCTTCCATGCCCAACATGGCAATCGGTCCAGACCGGTCACGAAGGGCACACTGGCCCGCGGGACGACCTGATAGGTGCGATTCTGCGGTGTGCTTGGCGGAGCTGTCGGTCTCAATGCTGAAACGCAGTTGCGTCAGATCGCGGCCTACTTGCCCTCCGTTGTCGAGAGCAGCCGGACCATGATCACGCCGTGGCGGGGGACCTCGGCCTCGAACTCGTCCTCGAATGTGCCGAGGTCTTTCTGTCGCCAGAGGTCCCGGACGCGCAGCTCACCGCTCACGCTCAGGTCGGACCACTTGGCGGTGATAGTCTTGGGCGTTTCACCCCGGTTGAACAGCCCCACGGCGGTTGAGCCGTCATACATCTTCTTAGCCCAGACCTCCAGGTAGCCGTCCTGAGCCATAGGACGCGCCTGCTGGCCCAGCGGGTCCTGGTTGACCTCCAGCACCTCGTCGTTGGTCAGCAGGTTCAGAGTGAACTCGTCCAGTTGCGTCAGATCGCACCCGATCAGCAGAGGAGAACTCAGCAGGCACCACAGGCTGATGTGCGTGTATTGCTCGTTGGGCGTCAGGTGCGCGTCGTGCAGGTTCGGCCCCCAGCCGACCTTGCCGACGACCAGCATGTCGGGATCGTTCCAGTGCCCCGGCGACGCGTAAGGGGAGTACTTGTCCTGGGAGAACCCGATGCCGCTCATGCTGCCCCACGAGTCGGTGATGTCCCCTGTCGTGCGCCAGCAGTTGCCGCCCACTTCCGTACCCCATTCCCAAACGTCGCCCATGCCGTACTGGCACAGGCTGTAGACGATGTCGCGACCCACGCGGTCCAGACACATGCGCATGAAACGGTAGGGTTCCTTCATCTGCTCGAGGGTGGGTTGTCGACCGGCAACGGAACCGTAGCCGCACCAGTCGTACTTGAGGTAATCGAAACCCCAGTCGGCAAACTGCTGAGCGTCGCTTTGCTCGTGCTGCCAGGCTCCTTCAAAACGCTGGCAGGTCCACGGACCCGGCGAGGTGTACAAGCCGATCTTGAGTCCCCGGCTGTGCACGTAGTCGGTCAGTGCCTTCATGTTCGGAAACCAGCTATTGGTGAGAATCCGGCCGCACTCGTCGCGGGTCGGGCCGCCCACCACGGGGTCGCTGGAATCGCGTTTGACCATCCAGCAGTCGTCGATGTTGATGTACCGCCAGCCGTGGTTGGCCAGGCCGCTCTCGACCATGGCGTCGGCGGCGTGGCGGATCTTCTGCTCGTCAATCGCGCAGCCCCAGCAGTTCCAACTGTTCCAGCCCATCGGCGGGGTCAGGGCGATCGTGTCGCCGACTTTCAGTGTCAGCTTGCGGCGGTCTTGTCCCACGTCGTTTCGGGCAACCAGTGTGATGGAGTAGTCGCGTCGGCGCCGTATCTGGCCCGTGACGCAGCCGGTCACGGCATTGACGGAAAGGCCATCAGGCAGGTTCTCGGCGTTGAACCCCATCGGCCGCTGTCCGGTCGCGGAGATGGTGTAGAGTACGGGCGAGCCCGGCCGCACCCCGAAGACCCGCGCACTGGTGATGCGCGGCTCAGGCCCGGGCTTGGGCGTCAGGATGACTGCTTCTTCCTTGGGGGCGTCGTGCGTCGTCGGCATGGCGCCGACCACTTCGAATGCCGCATCGGCCCAGTCACCGTGGTCGTAGTTGATGCCATCGGGGCCCGAAGTCACGATGAGGACGAGCATGTCGGTGCCGCCAAGGTCCAGATCAACCGCACGAGCGGCATCGCCGCTTCTCACTATGCCGCTGGAGTAGACGTCTTTTCCGTCGGCCACCACACGAAACTCAACGCTCCCGGGACTTGCCCCTCCGCTTCTGGAGGGATCCCTCACCTCATCGTCAATGCCGACCCTGGCGGTGAACCGCTTGGTCCCGCCGGCCAGCTTGACGTACAACACGCTGTCGGCGTGCGTGCCCAAGCCACGCTCGAAGGTCTGACCGCCGATGCGCAGTGGGTTGCCGTCTACGGATCTGTCCTTCTGCGGCTGGCCCCAGCCTTGTTGGGTCTTCCCGATATCGAGGTCCGACAACCAGGTTTTCTTCGCCTGGGAAGCGCCCTGTGACTCCCCGGTGACGCCGGCAATGACCGACAGGACGGATAGGCAAAACAGCGGTACGGCGCAATTGATCTTCATAGTAACGGGTCCTTTCAAAGGCAATATCTCCAGGCAGGTAAGCATAGCGAGCGTGGTAACGTCGTAAAGATCAAAACCAGCGTGGAGCGTGAAATGTGAAGCGTGAGACGGCAGAAGGCCCCCTATGCTTAACGGCGCACGCTTCGCGAAGGAAGAGGAGGTCATCACTGCGCCTGCTCTGCCATTTAGGTTATTGCCTTTCACTCTGCTTCTCGGACCTTGGTTCCGCGGTCTCTGCCTGTGGTTGTGCTTATCCCGGTCCCACCGAATGCCGATGAACCAATGCTATGGTTCCTCAGTCGAAACGGAGGTATGAGAACGATGAACGATCCGAGAGTAGCCGCTGTAATGAATCAGGATGAACCATGTGGCACCCCCGCGCCGGGGGGGAATCCCAGCCGGGGGCGGCTGGGCCGCATCGTGGCTATTTGCCTGGGCATCGCCCTCGTGCTCGGGTCCGTCACGCGTTTCAGCCCTGCGCAAACGACGAGGCAACTGACGCGCTGGAAGGAGTTCTCCTACGAGAGAGACGCTAAGCAGGTCGCGGGCCAGATGACGGCCCTGGACGCGGCCCATCGCACCGGTTTCATCGTGCTCGGCGAGGGGCAGTTCGCTCGTCTGTCGAGTTGGGTGGTTCATGCGACCGCGCCCGACGGCAAGGAGTTCTACCAGGGACTTGTCATCTACGACTTTCAGGACGGATCGAGCATCCTGGCGAGGGTCGATACTTCAGGGCTGCCGCGCTCCAAGCAGGTCGGATCGATCATGTTCCTCGCGGGAACGAAGCGATTCAACGGGATCACCGGGCGCGGCACAATCACCTCCTGGACGCCCGGCGAAGGACAGATGTACGCAGAGGTCGACGCCGGCTACAGCGTCTCCGATGGGTAGATCAAAATGCAAATATCAGATGTCAAAATAGCGGAATGCCGCAACGCGGGCATGACTTCCATAGTCTTGGCTGTTGATATTTGATCTTTGATATCTGTTTTAGCCGGTAGGATGGGCAACTTTGTTGCCCATGCGGACACGACCGACGACAACAGCGTGGGCAACAAAGTTGCCCATCCTACGAGACCTGCAACCTCGTTCTCTTTGATGTCTTCTCCTCGTGTCACCTACCCGGCCCGCAGCAGACTCCCCCCTTTCCCAGAAAGTCCGTTACCATTGGGCGGCCTGCGGTACTCTATATTATAGACAGCAACGTCACGAAGTGTGCCCCATGATTGGGCCAGTGAAAGACCTACACGGACTGCTTGAATGAGTTTCGCAATGGATGTTGTCCCGAGGACAACGAGTGTTGGCTCTGCCGAACGCAGTGGGACAGAGGCTCGCCGGACGGCGTCGTCTATGGCCAAGGAGGAATGGGTCCAGAAATACACCGGCCGCATCCTCAGGGCCTGGTTCCATCAGCAAGCGCCTCTCGGCCTGGCTCGGACATACGCAAACTGGATTCGCAAAGACCTGGCCGAAGCCTACGGCCAACCCCTCAAGAGAGCGTTTATTGAGGAAACCTACTGAGTTGCAGACACCGTGGAATATACGCACGATAACCTGTCACGTGAGAGACTAAAGGGCTGCGAGCAACGCCCGCAGCCCGGTAAGCATGTTCTGCTTTTGCCCTGAAAACGTCCCGTCAATGACCTACTTCAGCGGCACGGCAATATTGGTCTTCCATGCGGGTCCATTGACGTAACAAGGCGTTGTGTTAGGACCGAAGCTCGGTCGTACAACTACGCAAACATTGATCTCAGTAGCGTCCTCTGCTATTGTGCCCTCGGGCAAGGCCCCAAGATCTACCTGGTAATTGGCGGTGCCTTGTCCCTTGGCGTTCACCTTCAGACAATCGACAGCGACTTGGCCCTCGATTTTCACACCATTGATCCAAACCAACGAGTCATAAATTCCCTCGTCGGGATCAGTCGTCTAGTCGTCTACTGGCTGAGCGGCATTGTCTAGATTGACCACGACGATCAGGGTCTTATTCGCGGTCGTATTGAGAATGACGGACCCGACCACGGTGCCGGCCGGTATCTCCAGTGTAGCCGAGTCCGTATGGACGACCATATCCGCCTTGACGGCGCCTTTTCCACCAGCGAGAGCTGAGCCGCACAGCAAACACGTTATCGCAAGAAGAACCAGTGCCTTCTTCATAATTTGCCTCCTTTCAAATTTTGTCTTCCTCCCTCTTACGAGGGACCTCGTGGATCACTACTCTGCATTTGCGTAGATACCCACCGCAAGCCTTTGATAAGCGGACCTCCTTTCTGGCCTCGGCGGAGCCCGTGGAAAATCGCGAACCAACTTCGACCGTCTTGCGGAGTGTGGGGTCGTCCTTCTGAACGGGCGCACAGGAAGCAGCGCGGATAATCGCCGGTCGAATTGTATCGTCCGCCCCAGGTGTGCAGACACCCCGCGGCGCGAAACCATGAACATACCGCAAGTCTGGCTGATGATGCGGGCCACAGCGGCACTCCTTTGCCACAAAGCCGCTTCCTCACAGTCCCCACCCACTCGACCTACGCGACCACAGGAATCCTTTTCTACGGCCGGCGACAGCAATCCCCGGTATTATTGGTTTCTCCCCCTGCGTCTGTCAATTGCGGAAATTCCTTGATTCCGGAAGGAGCTTGCGAGGACGATAAGAGCCCGCCGAAGAACGTGCGGGCAGCGACAGGAGGACGGTCTTGGGCGGCGCCCAGATGCAGGCGATCTTCGTTAGAAGTAGTACGCCAGCTCCAATCGGGCGAAATCATCGTCGCGCAGGCTGTATTGGATGCTGCCGGGCTCTGAATCGAGAAACAGCCAGGCTTCGAGAATCAGCTTCCAATGGGAGGTCAGGCGCCGACTTGCCTCGATCCTTACGGCGTTCTCCGAGGCATCGAGGTCCTGAGCGAATCCCATCAGCAACTGCGTGCCGGCGGCGTCATTAGGCGTCAGACGCAGCCCAAAGAAGGCGTCGTTCTGGAATATCGTCGTGGCATCGTTGTCACGGCCGTCGTAGGCATACTCGCCCAACAGACCGATATCGGTGTTGCTGCCACCGACGCTGAAGAAGGTGTATTCGACGCCGCCGGTAGCGGCGAAGAAGCTGTCGAGATAGCCGCTGCGATAGAAACCCTCAAACTTCCAGAGCCAGTTTCCGGTGGCGATTTGCACGTCGGTCCCGATCTGGTTGATCTGCTCGTAGAACGGGATCAACCTGGATTCGCCTGTATCATTCGGATCTACAAGCTCGGACGGAATCAACCACGGGTCGCGGTTGGTTCCGTGGAAGAAGTACACGCCGAGATCGGCACCGCCGATGGTGCGGCTGTATCTCATAGCTATGTCCAGGTTCGTGTCCCTGGAGCTGTTCTCGTAGATCACGGTGTCGGTGTCGATAAGGGTGGAATACCGCAGACGCCCTTTGCGACCGGGAAAGGTGCGCTCGCGGAAATACGGCAAGGCGAAGAATTCCACGGTTCCCCAGCTTGGGGAAATCGAGAACTCCATCATGGGCTGACCCAGTTTGTCCTCGCCGTCTATGTTTTCTACCAGATCCGTCTGGTTGATAACGTCTACAAGGTGGACGAATTCGGTCGCGCCCCAGAAGACCTTCCCGACCCCCAGCCGAACGTACCAGTTGTCCTGGCGATAGAGGTAGTTCAACTCGCGGATATCGGCATGCGTTCTTTCCGGGTCCGCGCTGTCCCATCGGCCGAAGGGAACGAACGTGAAACTCGAACCATTCTTCCACTCGTGGTAGTACTCCGGCTGAGCCGCAATCGAGCCGCCATGCTGCTCTTGACCGGCGTACAGGGGATCGTTCAGGAAGAATCCTCCCTCTGCCGAGACGTATCCGGACAGCTCATTCGCACCGGTCGTGGCCAGACACAGCATCCATGCCCCAAGGGCCAGAATCATCCTTATGCGCATCCGCCTTACCTGATAATAGTCAGGGCTTGCCTGTCGAAATCGGCGTTGTTCAGCCCCGTCCGAAACGTGAAGTCGGACCAGATCAGTTGCGTACTTTTTCCGGTTTGATGGTTGACCATGTTCATCTCGTGCGCCCGCCAGAACGCGCCCTCATAGTGTCGATAACCTTTGATGACAAGCGTTTTGAGAAGGGTGTCCTTGCGGTCGTAGTAGTCAACCTTCCAAGTCCTGTATTGGTCTTTGCCGAGCCAAACCACCTCTCGCAAATAGCCGGAGTTCCTCTGGTCAACGGGACAGCGTTCGACCACATAGCAGTCATTGCCGTCGCAGACTTCGTCCCGGAGCCACCTGTAGGTGTACTTCTCCAGCTCCTGGGCCGCGATATCCTCATAGGAGAATTCGCTGCCCATGAATGAACCGGATTTATTCTGGGCAGCGATGCGGCGGATGCGGTTCAGGGCCGGCAGAAAGAGCCACTGGTCATCTTCGGCGTCCTTGTGCGTGTGGGTCAGGAGAATCGTGCCTTTGACATCGGCGGGGCTGTCGAAGATGCACAAGCTCTTGGTGCCTTCTCCGGCCGCTTCGAGCGTGCGAATGCGGATCTCTCGCCTGCTGGCCTGGCCCTGTCTGTTCCGGAGGATCATGGTCAGGTTGGCCGTGCTGTCGCCGTATCCGTGATAGCGGCGGTCGGCCTCTTGGGCGATGGTCCATCCGCGTTCTTCCGGTGTCGGCTCGGCCTCAACGGCGCCCCGGGTCACCACGGACATCGTGGCTATCAACGCACAGACTGTGCCTACATATCTCATGCACAAAGCCCTATTCTCCTATGCCTGCATCTTGTCGGGGACAAGCTTATCAGGTCGGCGGTCGATTTTCAGCAATAAAGTCGGCAACAACAGAAAGTCCATCACGAGAGCCACGGCGATGGTGACTGCGCACATCGCACCCATCTCCGAACTCATCCTGTAGTGGGACAGGGTCAGGACCATGAACCCAGCCACCAACGCGACGGTCGTAACCCACATGGCGGTTCCCACGGTGTGAAACGCGTAACGGATTGCCTGCGGAGAGCTCATGCCGTCCTCATTCCGAGCCCGGTCATACTTGCTCAGAAAATGTACGGTATCATCGACGACGATTCCGATGGTCATCGCGACCACCACCGACAGTGCCAGGCCGACCTGTCCCCGAAGGATTCCCCAGATTCCAAATGCCATGGCTGGCGGCAGGAGATTAGGAACCAGGCTGATCAAGCCAAAACGCAAACTGCGAAGGGCCACCACCATAATGGCGGAAATGAGAACGAGCGCAACGAAGGACCCCTTGAGCATACTCATGATGTTCCGCTCCGTGATGTGGGCCCAGATCAGTGACAGACCCGTGCCCGGGGCGCGCATATAGGCAGGCACGTTGGCCTCAAGCCATTGTTGAGCGGCGTTGTCCATCCACCGCAACTCCTTGGCGCTCATGCTTTGCAGCATCACCATGAAGCGCGTAGAGGAGCGATCGACGTCGATCTGGTTGTTGAGGTCGTGGCCGAAGGGCAACGACATCTCGTAGAGGAGAAGATACTGAGCCGCCAGCTCCCGGGTCTCGGGGATTCGATAGTAGTCCTCATCTCCGCCGTGCATGTCTCGATTCAGCCGCTTGACCGTATCCGAAAGGCAGTGGACGCTGATGACCTGGGGCTGCCGGCGATACCATTGGGCGAAGCGATCGAGTGAGGCCAGGTATTCCGGACTTGCGATGCCCCCGGAGTCGCGCGAGTTCATGCGATACTCGATCACGTCCCAACCGGCCAGGTTTTCGATAAGGAAATCCGTGGCCCTGCGAAACGCAAACGTCCTGTCAAAATAGGTCAGGAAGTTGTCGTTCAGCTCGATCTTGAACATGCCGAGGCTCAACCCCATGCCCAGAATCAGCATGGACCACAGCAAAGGTGTCTGTCTGCGGATGGTGAAATCCGCGAGCCGGTCGCAGTACGTCCGGATGGGATTGGGCTGGCCGGCCCTGGCCCAGGTAGGCAGGACCGCCGTGAGGGCCGGTAGCAGAATGACCGAGTACAAGAAGGCCACCGTTACGCCGATGGCGACGATGTTGCCCAAGTCACGAAAGGGCGGCGACTCCGAGAAATTCATGCTGAGGAAGCCGATGACCGTCGTGATGCTGGTGAGGAACACCGCCCGCAGATTGATCTGCAGCGCGCGTGCAATCGCCTCGCGTTTCGACATACCCTGACGCATCATGTGGAACGTAGTCGTCAAGATGTGTACGTTGTCGGCCACCGCCAAGGTGAGGATGAGCCCGGGGCCGGTGACACTGGCCGCCGTCAGCGCGATACCCAGCCAACCGGTCAGGCCCAGAGCTGTGACCATCGATAGCAGTATGACGACGATGGCCGCGAAGGCCCCGGAGAAGGAGCGCAGCGCCAGGCCGATCAACACTGACATTGTCAGAAACATCGCGGGCGCCAAGGTGCGCAGGTCTTTCTGGCTGGCCTCGCCGAAGGTTTGGTCGATCATCACCGAGCCTGTAACATAGAGATCGATCTGAGGGTGGCGGTTTCGGAATCCATCTGCCATTTTGCGGGCGGCCTGAGCGACCTCGGGTGTGGCGTCTTGGCTCCCTTCCGGCAGCGACAGGTTGACGAATACGCCCGCGACGTGCCCGGAAGGAGAGATCAGTCGGTTGAGAATGCCGGTCTCCGACAGGGCGATCCTCCTTGCTTGCTCGATCTGTTCATCCGACATGTCGGCCGGGTCCTTCACGAGGTCCTCGACGATGAGCTCGTCGCCTTGCCCGCGTGTATACTGGAAGTTCGCGACCGAGTTGACTCGGGTCGAATAGGGAATCTGCCAGGCGGCCTGCGTCAGATCAGCCAGAGCGGTCAGGGTCTCTCGCGTGAAGACATTGCCATCCTTTGGCGCGATGACGAAGAGGACGCTCTGTTCCTTGCTGAAGGTGTTCTCGACAGCCTTCAACGCTTGGTACTGAGGGTTCTCGTTGCCGAAAAACGCGCGTGTATCGCGATTGATCTTGAGTTTGCTGGTACCCAGCGCGGCCAGACCGACAGCCGGTACGGTCAGCAGGATGATCCACCATCTGTATTTGACCGCCCACCCGCCAAGAGAGCCCTCGATCCGGGCTATGAAGTGTTTTGCTCTTGCCAAGAGGTTTTCGCCTAAGTCAATTCTGCACCCATTTGCCGATAGCAGACGCGACACACTATCGAAATCGCTGCGCCAAGACAAGTCTTTTCGCGTCGATTTCACCGGGGGGACTTCGCCTCTCTTCCTTGACGCGCGCGCCCGAGCGCACTATCCTGCACCACGCCGCGAGGGAAAAGGTTGCTTGTAGTCGGCAACGGCATGTTGTTGCCTGGTTGTGTCTTGTCTGTCGGGGTGGGAATGCGCGGCTCGGTTACGACCAGTCTGTTTGGCCCGGAGGATGTGCACCTGGATTATCGTCCGCGCTGCGCGCCGCACTTCTACCCCGAGCGCCTCGTGCTTGCCCGCGGCAGCCTCGACGGCGAACGGCGACGGAAGCTGGTGGACGGTATCTGCACTCTGTACCCGCAGGCTTCCATCGTCGAGCAGTTGGATGTGCCCCACAATCGCGTTGAGCTTGCGGCCCCGGACCTTCTGGCGCAACACTACGAGGGCAAGAGGACGCTGGTTTTCGGGGTGCACAAAAGCGCGCTTCGGTACAGCGAGGAAGACGGCAACGCCTGTCCGAATTACTGGCATTTCTCGCCTTATGGCTTCTGTCCTTATGACTGTCAATACTGTTACCTTGCCGGCACTCCCGGCGTCAAACATTCGCCGACCGTCAAGATCTTCCTGAATCTTCCGGACATTCTGACCCGCATCGACAGCGTCGCGTCGAGGCTCACAAGTCCCACGGCTTTCTACCTGGGCAAACTTCAAGACGGTCTGGCTCTCGATCCTCTCACCGGCTATTCTCGCCTGTTGGTGCCCTTTTTTGCGCGGCATCCGCAAGCCAGACTGACT
>CAZGRF010000075.1:0-12017 GCA_964527825.1 uncultured Pirellulales bacterium | reverse complement strand
CGCGTGCTCTATACCAAGAAGGGAGGCAGCAAGACGTTCGTCATTGTCGACGCGGGCATGAACGATCTGATCCGTCCATCCCTCTATGACGCTTATCATTTCATCTGGCCGACAAAAGCGGCATCCCGTTTTGTCCCGGCCGTCCGCAGTAAGGAGCTGTACATCGAAGGCAGTGAAGTCGTCGATATCGTCGGGCCGATCTGCGAAGGGACTGACTTCTTTGCTAAAGACAGGCCGATTCCGCACGTCGAGCGAGACGATCTCTTGGCGATCTTCACGGCCGGTGCCTACGGATTCACCATGAGCAGCAACTACAACGCGCGATGTCGGGCTCCGGAGGTCCTCGTGGACGGGAAGCAGTTCCGCATCGTTCGTCGGCGAGAAACCTACGACGACCTCGTGGCGCTGGAGGAATAACCGCTGTCCGGAGCATTGATGAGGGTGGCGCTTTGATCACCGTCAAGCCTTGGCGATCCTCTGAACAGCCTTCTGGCCGTCTGGCTTGGGCCTGAACATGCTCTCCTCGGTGAGTTCGCACTGTCTGGCCATCTGTAGGCAGTATTCGAATTTGCCTGCGCGTTCGTCTCGGCTGTCCGTCCCAAAGGTGAACTTGACGCCCGCACTCTTGGCAAGAGCGATGAAGCGGGCTTTCGGCACCTTTGCGACTTCGTTGATCTCGATCGCGATGTCTTTCGTGACGGCGATATCGATGAGCCTCTGCATCCGCTCCTCGGTCCAGAGGGTGTCGTAGTCCTGGCTGATGCAAGTCGGCAGATAGGTTGGCCAGGCGAAGATGTCTATAGGCTCTTCCGTGAGAACCCGTATGTTGAAATCGAAGTATCGCTCCATGAAGGCTTGCTTGTCAGGGACGACCGTGTCGGCCCGCCAGATTCGAAGCCAGCCGCCATTCTTCTCCGGCAGCGTGAGTGCATCCATCAGGATATAGTCCAACTGGCTGAGAAGCTCCTGGGATAGAGTCTTGGACCAATTGGGATAGACAGGTTGCAGGCCCTTGTACACGGGGTGCGTTCTCAGCATGTCAAGATACCTGCTCAGGGCCCTGTCGTCCACGATCTTATAGCCGGGGCCCGGATGCTCGACAATGCCGAATTTGACTCCGCGTGCCTTCGCCAGTTCGACGGCCTTTTCGATCGTGAACGCCCCGGACAGGTGCACGTGGTAGTCCACGATCCGAAAACCCACTTTGATACTATGTTGTTCTCTTTCCTCGATGGCGGAGGAGCGGCGCGGAATGGCGGCGATAGCTGTCATGCCGAGCGCCACCTGCTTCATGAACTCACGTCGAGACATCGTTCCCACGGATGGTCTGTGGCATTCGTCTTGCTGAGCCATGTGTTCTCCCTTCTGCACAAAGATCAGTCGCCTCAACGGGCCCAGCCACGCACATGGATGGGTCCCAGCCGGTGAATTGTCTTGAGACGCAGTTCGGGAACTCCCTCTCGGCCTTCAACAATGACTGGCGGCCGAGCCAAAGAGGATTATCCGCTGTGGCTCGGTCACGCTCGGGATACGCTCGACGATCTCACTGATTAGTGCCTGACCGATTCCCATGAGCGCAATACCTCTCAGAAATTCCTCTCGACGAAGCCGGTATCGACTTTGCCTTTGACGAACAGGTTGTGCGAGAGGATGTCCAGGCAGGCGGGGATGGTCGTCTTGACCGGGCGGATGACGAACTCCTGGAGGGCCCGCCTCATGGTGGCGATGGCTTCGGTACGGGTATTCTGATGAACGATGAGCTTGGCGATGAGGGAGTCGTAGTTCGGCGCGATCGTCCAGCCCTGATGCACGTGCGTGTCCACGCGGACGCCGAAGCCACCCGGGGCGACGTACTCCGTGATAGTCCCAGGCGAGGGCGAGAAGTTATTGGCCGGGTCCTCGGCGTTGATGCGGCACTCAATGGCGACCCCTCGGTGCTTGATGTCCTTCTGGCGCAGTTTGATGGGTTCCCCGCCCGCGATCCTGACCTGCCATTTGATGAGATCGTGGCCGGTGACCATTTCCGTGACGGGATGTTCCACTTGGATCCGAGTGTTCACCTCGATAAAATAGAACTTGCGGTCTTTGTCCAGCAGGAATTCGACCGTTGCCGCATTGACGTAGTTAGCCTCCTTGACGATCCGTAGCGCCGCCTCAGCCAAACGGCCTCGCTCCCGTTCCTCAAGCAGCGGACAGGGTGATTCCTCGATCATCTTCTGGTGGCGCCGCTGAATGGAGCAATCGCGCTCGTAGAAATGCAGCGCGTTTCCTTCCTGATCGACGATGACCTGTACCTCGACGTGGCGCGGCTCGACGATGAACTTCTCGAGATAGACGCTGTCTTCGCCAAATGCCGCGTCAGCCTCGGCCTTCGCTGCAGCGATGGCGGCGTGCAGGCTGATGTAATTGTGAACGACGCGCATGCCTCGGCCTCCGCCGCCGGCTGCTGCCTTGATGATCACCGGATACCCGATCTTGTTCGCCAAGGCCAACGCTTCCTTATCGTCTTGAATAGTCCCCTCAGAACCAGGAACGACAGGGACTTTGGCCCTTTGCGCGAGCTTGCGCGCTTCCACCTTATCGCCCAGCATCCGCATGGCTTCGACAGGAGGGCCGACGAAGGTGATATTGCAGTCGCGGCAGATCTCGGCGAAGTTCGCGTTCTCGGCCAAGAAGCCGTAGCCGGGGTGGATCGCATCGACGTTGGTGATCTCGGCCGCACTGATAATCCGTGGAATGTTGAGGTAGCTCTGGTTGCAGTCCGGCGGCCCGATGCAGACGGCTTCGTCGGCAAAACGCACGTACGGGGCGTTCCGATCAGCCTCCGAGTAGACCGCCACGGTCTCGACGCCGAGCTCACGACACGCCCGGATGATCCGGAGGGCTATTTCCCCTCGATTGGCAACCAGAATTCGCGATAGCATCCGCTGCAACTCTCACTTCGTATAGTGGACATCGCCGTCAGCCGATCCGAAGCAGCGAAAGGTCCTGACGATCTTGGTTTCAGTCGGACCTGACACGGAACAGGACCTGACCGTATTCCACGGCTTGACCGTTGTTGACGTGTTTCTCGACCACCGCACCGCTGATTTCGGCCTTGATTTCGTTCATCACTTTCATGGCTTCGATGATGCACACGACCGTTTGCGGATCGACGTGGGAACCCAGTTCGACGTAGGGATCGGAATCGGGGCTGGGCCCTTCATAGAAAGTGCCAACGATGGGGGACCTGATCTCCAGCAGGCCCTCTTCTGCCTTTGCCGGCGGCGCTTGGCCCGGGCTGCTGTCTCCCCCAGGCGCGCCCAGGGATAGAGCAGCCCCGGGCAGAGAGGTGGTGATTGGACCACCCACAGACGGCGGCCGCGGGGGTTCGGCCCGCCATAGAGAAATCCGATCGTCGCCGTGCTTGACATCGATCTTCACGAGATCATTCTCTTTCATTATCTCGATCAGCTCTTTTATCTTCTGCACGTCGGCGTCTGTTTCGGCCATCATCGCGTCCTTTCAGGAAGCCGGCATGGATTCCCCGGAAGGTCCCAACGAGAATCCCCGTGGCGGGAATGTTGGGCAATTGTTCAACTATGGCAGCCAGTATAACCCGGAAAGACGCGGTTGCAACAGGATTTCAAGGCCGAAAGGGCGTCCCGTCGGCTCTTGCGAGGTCCCAACAGGGGACGCGGATCGACGGATAGGACATACTCGGTCCGACACCAGGCCCAAAAAGAAACGCCGCGGCGCTGAGCCCCGCGGCGTCGATGATCCTGAGCAATCGGTCTTGGCTACTGTTGGTAGATGTGCGTGATCTCGGTGTGTTCCACCGGCAGCGCGAGCTGGTCAGTGTGCATGGTCACTTTGAACCTGACATCGCCCGCTCGTGCGCCGCGAACGACGACACGCCACGTGGCCTTGGCCTTGGGCTCGAGATTCCGCAGCGGTGCGAAGCTGACGGTCTTGCCCATGATCGACCCGGCTGTCGCGCCGGCCGAGGAAACGTATTGCAGGTTGTCGTCGAGCCCGCAGACGATACGTAGGTTCGTGTCTGCCGCAGAACCGTGGTTCGTGACGGTAACGAGATAGGTGGTTGTCTTGTCGACTTCCACCGGGTCTTCCAGATCGATGACCTCCAGTCGTGCGGCGGCAATCCCGGTGATGGACGTCTTGGCCGAATCCGTGACGGTCTCGGCACAGTAAGCCGTGGCCGTGGCCGTCGCCATCACCTCGCCCTCTTTCGTAGGCGTGTACGAGACGCGGACGGTCTTCGATACGTTGGGCTCGAGGGTGCCAAGCTCCCACACCAGTTTCGAGCCGGAAGACTGGGCGCCGGACGTAGCTTCGACCGATGTCACGCCTGGGGGAATCATGTCTTCCACTATGGTGTCGCGGGCCGGCCCGTCACCTTTGTTCAAGACGGTGATTTCATACGTTAGGGAGCGACCCAGATACTGTCGCTGCGGACCCGACTTGGTGATGGTCAGGATGGGTTGGCGCACGGTTGTGAGCGTTGCTTCGGATTCTGCTTTAAGCCCGCTCGCTGAACTCGCCACAGCCTTGTCCACGAATGCGCCGGTCCGTGTCGCGCGCAGCTTGATCGAGAAGCGGCGCGATTCTCCGGCAGAGAGGGTCCCGGCGTCCAGGACGATCTTGCCTTTGCCGTCAACCGTCTGCAGTCCGGCCGGGAGCGTATCGACAATCTGAACGTTCTCGGCTGCCCCGGTTCCCGTATTGGTGATGACGAACTCCACGGCGATGGGCTCACAGAGCAGCGCTTCGCTCGGGGCCATCTTGGTCAGTTGCAGTGTCGGCTCGACAACCTTCACGATCGAGCAATCGCGAATCGTATGGGTAATGGCCGTGCAATGCTCCAGTCGCTTGGAACCGGTGGCAACGCCTGATATTCTGATGCTCTTGCTTGCCTTCGGTCCCAGCGTGTCGATCTCCCACGCGAGCTTGTTGCCGTCGGCCGTAGCTGTAGGTTCGGAACCTTTGAACTCGAAGTCCTTTGAGATCGTCTCGGTGATGACCACATCGGTCAGCATCACCTCGGTCAGATTCGTCACCTTGATCGCATAGATAAAGGGTCTGTTGAGCCGCACCTCCTCCGGCATTGTCTTGCTGACCTGGATGATGCCGTAGTCCGGCCGGGGATAGATCATAGACTGGATGTGTCCGCCTGCTTCATTCACGGCCACAAGGTCGGACCCGAGCGCAGGTTTGACCTCATACGTTGCTGCGGGGGTCACGAACGACGATTGCGGTGGCTGGAGCTGCTCCACAGAGGCAGTCAGCAATTCCGGCTGGGTCGTGGCCGCCGGCCGCACCGGTTCGGATATGACATCTGATGCAAGTCGTCGCTCGGCTTCTGCATCAGCCTGTCGCACAGCCGGGGTGACCTTTGACGAAGGCGTCCCAGGCAGAGCTAACGCCGGCCTCAGGTCTTTGTCCCAGAAGTAGCTCCTGCCCGAACGAGCCACGGCAGGTCTGTTCTCCTCCAAGGGACTCCTTGCCTGGTCCAGGACCTTACATCCGGACAAGAGCGCCAAGCAGACAAGAGATGTGAATATCGACACCTTCTTCATCACACGGCTCCTTTCATACCCTGCAGATCACCCCGCAAGCGGGATTGTCTGAACGCACGACCTTGTCGTGCTTGGGGTGACCAGGGATAGGAGGATGAGCTTTCAGGCATGCCTGACGCTGTCGTTTCTGCGGCAATGGCCTAACACCCCTTCCCCCTGAGCGCAGAGCGAAAACCTCTGCTTACTCCTGTTGGCAATGAAGATCCCCCATCAGGGGCGTCAATCACTGCCCACCCGGTACTCTTCCAATTAAAATATACGATACGAGTGGCCCCAAGCACAAAGTCTGGACTCCCACATATAGTTTCCTAATTATACTATTTTTCCCAGACTTATGTCAAGGCCCATGTTGTGGCAATTTGGGGTTTGAAGTGGCTCGGCTTCGTGTCGGCTGCCGTCAAATGCTTCGATATCAGAACCTACACAATCTGCAGGGGTATCTGGTCCTATAAGAGCCGTTTGCGAATGCCTAAGGGCCGGTCCCGGGGGTGCTGCTGCGCTGCTTTGCGTCCTTCCTTCGGAAGCCGTCGAAAAGGCTTGCATCCGTGTGATGGCCCAACTATTCTGGCCTTTCGGTGGATCCAGCTCTCGGTTGCGTCCCGGTGGGAAGACAGGTGGTCTTCTTCATCCTACGTAGATTATAGGATGGTTCAGACCGGGTCAGGACCGAGCTGGCTGGGCTGGTCAGAGTGTGGAAGGTCATGAGAGGAAGCTGTGCTCGTCTTGGCTGGCCGAAACAAGATCAAGTCCCTGTGAGGTGCCCGTCACGTGAATCATGCGGCTTTCGTCAAACGTGTGGCAGAGAGAGTTCTCATCGGCGACGGCGCCATGGGGACAATGCTTTACCAGAAGGGGGTCTTTCTCAATCGCTGTTTCGACGAGCTCAACCTCAGGGACGGTGGGCTGGTCGAGAAGATCCATGCTGCCTACGTCGAGGCCGGGGCCGACTTCGTCGAGACGAATACGTTTGGGGCCAATCGGGTGAAGCTTTCGCAGTACGGCTTGACCGATGAGGTGACGCGCATCAACCAGGCGGGTGTCCAAGTTGCCAAGGCCGCGGCGCAGGGGCGCATCTTGGTTGCCGGGGCGATGGGCCCGCTGGGGTGTGAGCTGACCGAACACGGCCCCATGACGTGGGGCGAAGCCGGGCAGATCTTCCGCGAGCAAGGTCAAGCCCTCGTGGACGCCGGCGCGGACATGCTTATCCTGGAGACGTTCTCCAATACTGAGGAGTTGTTGACGGCCGTGGCGGCGGTGAGCGATCTGGGCGACCTGCCTCTTGTCGCTCAGATGACGGTCAACGAACAGAACGAGACGATCTACGGGGAGCGGGTTGATCAGGCCCTGGCGCGTGTCGCTCGGCATGAGGCGGTGACGGCTGTCGGCCTGAACTGCTCGGTTGGACCTTCGGGTATGCTCAGCAGCCTGGAGCTTGTTCGGACTGTGACGGACAAACCCATTTCCGTGCAGCCCAACGCGGGCATGCCCCGGTCCGTTGAGGGACGGCAGCTCTACATGTCCACGCCGGAATACATGGCCGAATACGCCAAGCGCTTCTTCGAGAAGGGAGCCAGGATCATAGGCGGTTGCTGCGGAACGACGCCCGACCACGTTAGGGAGATCGCGCGAGCCGTCCGCTCCCTGGACAAGGCTTCTGCACGTTCCACGGTCTCCATGGCGGTACGTGCCGGCACGACTCAAGAGACGGTCTTGGCGGAAACCAAGCCCTTGGCGCAGAAATCGCACATCGGTGCTAAGCTCGCTGCCGGCGAGACCGTAACCATGATCGAGATGACCCCGCCCCGCGGGGTGGACATGACGACGACTCTGGGAAGAGCGCGTCGCTGCGCCGAAGCGGGGATCGACGCCATCAACATTCCGGACGGCCCTCGGGCCAGTTCGCGACTGTCGCCGATGGTTGCTGCCGTGCGGATTCAGCAGGAAGCGGGCATCGAGGCTGTCCTGCACTTCTGCTGCCGCGACCGGAATCTCATTGGTATGCAGTCGGACATCCTCGGTGCGTCAGGTATCGGCCTGCGCAATCTGCTGATCATTACCGGAGACCCGCCCAAGTTGGGCGAGTATCCCAGCGCCACGGGTGTCTTCGACATGGATTCGATCGCCCTGACCGGCGTAGTCCACAATCTCAATCGTGGCCGGGATATCGGGGGCAACCGCATTGATCCGCCGACCTCACTGGCCATAGGAGTCGGAGCTAATCCCGTCGCGGCCGATTGGGACAGGGAGATCGAGCGCTTCAGGCAGAAGGTCATTGCCGGCGCTGAGTTCGCTGTCACTCAACCTGTCTTTGATCCGGATTGCCTCTTCCGGTTTCTCGACGCGATCGAAGAGTTTCGCATCCCTGTTGTCGCGGGGATATGGCCTTTCACGAGCTTCAAGAACGCCGAGTTCATGGCCAACGAGGTTCCAGGGGTCGTTGTTCCCAGGCCTTTGCTGGAGAGAATGAGCAGGGCGACAACCAAGGAGCAGGGGCTCGCCTTAGGCGTGGACATCGCGCGGGAGTTGGTGGCGGCTATCCGGGAACGCGTCGCGGGTTTTGCCGTCAGCGCACCGTTCGGCAATGTCGACACGGCCCTGGCGGTGCTCGGCAAGACAGAAATCCATGCCGCGTAGCTGGCCGTGCCGGCCGAGTCGCAGGAGCGTTGTCCCAAGGGAGTGGTTATGAGTCAGCAGGTTTGTGCGAATCAGTTGGACGTGGGACTGGTGGCGATTACGCCCGATCCGGAGAAGGTCATTGAGCAAGCGGGCCGGACCTGCTACCTGAGCTTTGACAGGATTGAGGACGATTCCTGCGACGGTTTCATCCGTCGCCTCATCAAGATGGGGCACGAATCTCCGCTTGAGCATGCCTACGCGACGTTCCGCATTAGAAACTGCTCGCGGGCCATGACGCATCAGCTCGTCAGACACCGTTTGATGGCCGTTTCACAGCAGTCGCAGCGTTACGTGGCTGAGGACAGTTTCGCATACGTTGTGCCCGAGGGGATGCCGGCCGAGTTCGTCAATGATTTCCACCAGGACATGAAGACCATCCAGCAGATGTACCGCAAATGGCGCGATCGAGGATTGAGAAAGGAAGATGCTCGCTTCGTGCTGCCGAATGCCTGCGTTAGCGAGATCGTCGTCTCGGCCAATTTCCGCGAGTGGCGTCACATCTTCAAGCTGCGCACCTCCGCCAAGGCACAGTGGGAGATCCGTGACGCCTGCCGGGCGATGTTGGCGATTCTCAAGGACCGCGCTTGTGCTTGCTTCGATGACATCGGCCCGGAAGCGCAAGGACCGGCGGAAGGCCTGACGTCTGCGTGAGCCGCACGTCTCAGGGAATCTGAAGCCCGACGAGGGTGAAGTCATCCACCTCGGACGGGTTCACGTCGCGGTTGTGCGCAATCTCGGTTAGCCGATCGACGATCTCCGTGATGGAGGCATCCTGAATAGCCAGGAAGTCGTCGGTGAACTGGAAGCCGTTCTTGTCACCAAGCTGCCCAATCAGCATCTCGGCGCCGTCGGAGTAAAGCAGTAGGCGGTCGCCGGTTTGCAGTTGGACCGTGCTCTGCGTGAATTCGGCGCTCTCGAAGACGCCCAGAAGAGAGCCTCGTGTCTCCAGCGGCTGAGGCGGCTGTCCGTCGCGAAGGAGGATGGGATACGGGTGGCCGGCCCGAGCCATGGTGAGCTGCCGCGTCTTGATGTTGAAAATACAGTAACAGCAGGTGGCGAACTGATACCCGGAGAGTTTCTGGCCGAGCATCTTCATGTTGAGATTGGCTATGACCTCGGCCGGCGAGAAGATGCGGTAGCTGTTGTTGGTCGTTTCTCGCATCGCGAGAGAATGCTTGATGAAGATCGTTAGCAGGGCAGCCGGCATGGAATGCCCCACGGCGTCGGCGATGTAGAACCCAAAATGCTGCTCGTCGATTCTGGCGACGTCATAGATGTCGCCGGAGACCCATTCGGCCGGTATGAAGGTGGTGGCCCACTGGGCCTCGGCGCAGTTGGGCAACTTGGACGGCAGGAAATCCCGCTGAACCAGCCCCGCCAGACGCAACTGCTCCTTGAGGTTGTCGCCGATCGTATCAGTCCCCTGAGCCGATTCGTTGGGTTGCCTTGCGAGATGTCGCTCCACCGCGCTGGCCGGCGCGGGCAGTTTCACTGCGATGCCGAGATTCTGCTCTTTGCGGTAGGCCAGGTTCACCTCGATCCTTGCCGAGAGGGCGTCCAGCGAGATCGAACCGAGGGTGCTGCTGATGGAGAAGCTCGTATCAGACGGTGTCAGCCAGAAGCTTCTGGCCGGTCCCTTGAAATGCTGCGTCAAGAGGATCGTCCCGATGTGGTCTCTCTCAAGGCACTCTATGATTCGACCCAGCTCCGGGTCCTCTGAGACATCCTTGCCCCGCGCGTCAATGACGACCGTTCCCACCAGATCGGGCCGGCTGTGGATTGCGCGGTAACCTTCCAGGGGCAGCACGAGAAAAGACAGCTTCTTTTGCCTGAGCAGCCGTCTGATTTCAGCAGGCAGATTTTCTCTATCAGACAGATAGACCACATCCGTGAAGGTTGTCAGCCCTTCGATATCGCTTGCGAGCAGTGCCTTCCCCATTGTTATCGCCTTTTGTCGCGCATCAGCCGTCCATGCAGACAACGTTGTCATCTCTGATTTCGTCCCAACGGAGGGGCAACTTTGGCGATTTCGCGCGTTTTCTTGCCCGGTGAATGCGTCGCACAGAAGTGCAGGGAATATCGCCGACCGGTCTCTTCAGCCGGCGAAGATGGCTGAGCCGATGCGCAGAAGAGTTGCGCCCTCCTCTACGGCCGCCTCGTAGTCGGAACTCATCCCCATGCTCAGCTCGGTGAACTGCTTGCCGACGATCTTCTCTCCACGCATCTCCCAGAACAGCTCGCGGGCGCGGATGAAGCAGGCCCGGATCGTATCCTGGTTGCGGGTCAACGGCGCCATAGTCATAAGTCCGATAAGCTGAACGTGCGGCAGGGTCTCGATCTGCTCGGCCAGATGCGTCGCTGCTCCGACCGGGACCCCGTACTTCTGCGGCTCGTTCGACGTGTTCACCTGCAGGAGTATCCGGGAGTGCAGATTCAGCTTCCCGGCGGCGGCGTTGATTTCCTCCGCCAGACGAAGTGTGTCTACCGAGTGGATGAGCGACGTGGCCGAAAGCACGTGGCGTACTTTGTTTCGCTGGAGGTGTCCGATCATGTGCCAGTGAATCTCGCGGGGCAGCTTGGCCTCGCTGCCGGCGTCTGCCAGAAACTCCGCTACCTGTCCGGATACCTTCTTCAACTGCTGTACCCGGTTCTCACCCAGATGGTTGAAACCGAGTCGAATGACTTCCTTGATCTGTTCGATGTCGGCCGACTTCGTTACGACGATGAGGCGGACATCCTCCGGTTCACGACCCGATCTGGCACAGGCGGCAGCGATGGTTTCGCGAACGCGGTTGATTCTCTCAGCGATCTTTGTCATGCAGAAGAACCACCAACAACTGAATCATCGAATCATCTTATTGCTGGGCACCCATTGAATGCTCCAATTTACGCGCATCCAAGCTACTCTACAAGTCATTAGCCATGAAATTGCGGTGGATTCTGCTGTCCGGCTTTGTGCTTGCTCCTGTGCTGCTCGTTATGCCTGCAGCGTTGACGTGTCAGGGAGGCAAGGCGGATGAGCCTAAGCGTGCAAACCTTGCCCGCGGCTCAAGTCAAGCATGGCAGGCAGTGATAACACTATTTCTGGATATAACAGGTGCGTTGAGTATGTATTGTGGAGTTTGTGGCGGTCGGGCATCCAGCCGTCTGCCGAAACGCTGAGTGGCGTGGCCGGCGGCCGCAGGCTTGCGCGAAACACGCAGAGTCCCAGGCGCGCACACCAGGGAAGGACCTTGTCGGTGACGATATCGGCGGGCCGGCTGCTACCGTCGGCAGAGGGACCACCCGATCAGGTGCTTGCCATCCGCGGCCCGGCCGGCGACAGAACGTGCCACAAAGCCTTTTGGCATCGTGGTTTATCGTTGTTGGCACAGGCAGGCCGGGGCGGGTGGAAAAACCAAAATAAGTGGGTTTTTGGCTTGCATCCATGCCTCAGAGGCTGTATAATACGCGCATTCAACGGAGTGAAATGGGGTGGCGCAATCGCCCTGAAAGTTGCTCGGTTTTCGCGGTTATCGTTTGACGAGCCAGTAGGAAGCATTAGACTCGCTCTTTGACTTCGCGTAAATTACCGATGCGTTTTGGCAAATAAACCTCGGCGAGGCAGCGTGGTCTACCGGTCTCCCCCCCAGCCGGAACCACCACCTCGCCATTTTTATGCGCGGCCGAACCCCTGTCCGGGCGGGGCGCAAGCGAGCTGAGAGTGACTCCCGCCGGCTCATTCTCCGTGAACCGAATCGTCCCGAACTCCTTCGGCTGGTGGAA